>JBOFKI010000001.1:0-2006 GCA_051657245.1 Alphaproteobacteria bacterium
TTATTTCACAACTGCTAAAGTCCAAGGACAAATGGCCCTAAAAGCGATAGCTTTTAACTTACTAAAGGCCACAAATAAGGCTTCTTACGGATAAATGACCTGAATTAGGGGCTCGTTTAGGCAAAAATGACCTAAAAACCGGAGGAAAATTTGAAATTCCTTCCTTTAAAAAACTTAAATATTACATTTTCGGCAGCTCTGTTGGACATTTTATGAATTACGCAATGGCCTTTTAATATGGTCAAGCTCTCTGCCTGCGCCCAAAGATTACGGTGTCTAATAGGCTAAAATTGCCAATTTAAAAATATTTTGCGACAATAGATGAAAGATTTTACTTATTTGAAAAAAGGAAGCTTATGCCTAGTCATTTAACTTCATCCGAGTTTTCAAAACTCGCATTAATTGCCTTTTTAACGTTCAAAGTTGCCTTCTCTGGGAAACCAGAGCTTGAAGGCCACAATGACACAACCTTAAACCCAGGAGCAGTGATTCAAGCGCCTAACGCCCACCTTCCATCCTTGGACGTATTGCCAGCAGAGATCGTCAAAACAATCTTGAAGAAGCTTAAGATGTCTGATCTGAAAAATATCCGCCTTGTCCAAAAAAAGCTCAATGAGTTTGCCATCCAGATTATCAATTACATTAGGATTCCGGATCAAACAGCAGACTTAAGCTCTCAAACGTTCCAAACGTTTCTTAAAAATTTACAAAACGTAACGATTCAATGGAATAAAAAATCCTCCGAGACTGTTTTGAGCCTATTTCGCAACGTGCCTGTCAAGATGCTACAGATGGACAATCATGAGGCTGGTACCAAGATCCAGATATTGGCGCCCTATCTTCCAACTAAGCTTCAAATGCTGGGCCTGGGAGGAAACAACATCGGGGATGACGGGATAAAGGCGCTGGTGCCCCATCTTCCAGCTACCCTTCAATGGCTTGATCTAAGCTGGAACGGCATCAGTAATGAAGGCATCAAGACACTGGCCCCCCACCTTCCAACCAACCTGCGAACGCTTGCACTGCTCGGAAACAACATCGGGGATGCAGGAGTACGAGAGCTAATGCCCTACCTTCCAAACGACTTGCAATGGCTTTCCTTGAGCAAGAATAAGATCGGAGATAAAGGTTTCGTCGCTTTGCTGGAGGCGATCCCAAAAACGAATTTGACACACCTCATCATTTTTGTGTCTTCTGAATCTCCTTTTCGTAAACAATTTGAAAGCCTTCGCAATCAACGAGGCCAGACCATCGCTGTGATATTATTAGAATAGACTTTAAAATTTCTAGCAAAATTTATAAGGTTAAGGAGCTCTCCCCCTGATGGATTTGCGGATAATTCGAAAGAGTTATCCGGGCTCCGCGCTTCCAAAAATCATAATTCTTTTAAAAATTAGGCGCTTCATTTTATTTTACCTCGGGATACTGATCTGGCCGAGCTCTATAATAGGCAAGCGCCGGGTTGCTTGCTTCAAGCTCAACAAAAGCATTATAAATTCTGTTATCGAATCCACCTTTTTCTGCTCTTTTTTGCTCAGCCATTTGGCTGATAAAGGCCATTGCGTAATTCATAAAATGTCCAACAGAGAGTATGAAAATGTAATATTTAAGTTTTTTAAAGGAAGAAATTTGAAATTTTCCTCCTGTTTTTAGGTCATTTTTGCCTAAACGTGCCCTTAATTCATGCCTGTTACCCATAAGAAACTTTATTTGTGGCCTTTAGTAAGTTAAAAGCTATGGCTTTTAGGGCCATTTGTCCTTGCACTTTGGGGGTTGTAAAATAAGAGGCTCTTGCAAATTTAAATTTTCGTTTCAAAGTTCCAAATCCTTGTTCAACCCTGTATCGAATTTTTGAAATCATGCGGTTAAATAGACTTCTTCGGAAACTATCATTTTGCTAACTCCAGATTGTAAATTCCTGAGATTAGATTGAACCTGAGAGCAAACCTTTTGCGTCTGTTTCTATATTTATCGGAGATAATCTTGAATCTTTTGAGCATTCCCAT
>JBOFKI010000002.1:0-1464 GCA_051657245.1 Alphaproteobacteria bacterium
GTTGGATGTTTTCTTTAATGCTAAAAAGCTGGAAGAGGTGAACAAAAAGAGGGTAAAAAGAATGCGCGGGGGCTTGTTTTTCTAATCGGTTAGTGTACAATGTCTTTATCGGGTCAGGGAATAAGCCTTGACCCAACAACAAAAGGAAATTAAAATGTCTTATGCAACCAAAATCGAATCCCTGCGCGTTGAACTGACCGAAAAGCGCGATGAATTGGAATCCCTGCGCGGTGACCTGTCTAGCCTGAAGGCTGATTACCAAATCAAAGATCGTGAACTCTCCGCCTTTGAAATCGACGAAAGCGATTATGAAGATCAATACCGCCAGAGTCTTGACGAATCCTATGATTTGCCCTTTGGTTGGTCTATGGCTAACGTGATGGAACAGCAAGATAATTGCATGTATCGCCAAGGGTTTAATGATTACCTTGACGGCATCAATAAAGAAGATGATGAAAATTACAAGGATCTGGCTGGCGAACTCGAAGACATTTCAGACGATATCGAGACCATCGAAGATCGGATCGCTGACCTCGAAAGCGACATCAAAGACATCGAGATCGAGATCGATGATCTGGAAACTGAAGCTGATGGAATCGAAGATTAAAATAAAATAGTTGTTGCTTTAAAATCTGGTTAGTGTACAATGTCTTTATCGAGTCGGGGATAGTCCCCGACCAAATCAAAAAGGAAATTATCATGAAAAACGTAATCGCCACCACCTCCCGCGCCGCTGCTCGTACCCTGAAAGCCGAACTGATCGCCAAGGGTTTTGAAGATGCAAAAGTTGTTGACAACGGCGCCGATTCTGATACCCGCTGGACTGTTGTTCATGCAATCAAAAATCAAGTAATCATGACCGCTGAAAATTTCGAAAAGGTAGAGCAGGCAATCGCCGAACCCGCCGCCCCTGCTCCGGCCTTGGTTGAGTTGCTGAAGCGCGAAACCTTGACAGTAAAGCGCGGGGCCTTGTCTGGTCGCAAGGGTAGCAAGTGGGAATTTGTGAACCCGAACCACGGTAAGCAACAACGCCGCAAGGAAAAGAAAGCGCCTATCCTTGCAAAGAAAAACCGCCAGCCTGTGAAAGAAAATGCTTTGACCCTTGCCTTGCAAGTTGCTTTCAACAAATAAATTAGAGTCGGGGAGGAATCCCCGACTATCTACAAAGGATATTTAAAATGTTGGTTTATGATGAAATCTATGTTACCCCGACCGAATCCGTATACGTTCACCCTTGCCGGATCCCCGCGATTCAAAAGAGTATCGAAGAGGGCAAGCGGATCCGTTTAGCAAACAGCGTTAGCCCGTCCGATAAAGAACACGTAATCTTTGACGGCGGGATCGATTACAAACAAGACAAGATCGCAAACTCCCCCGCCCGTATCGCGTACCACAAAGCAAAAGGACAAGCCTTGATCCGTTATCGCGGGGAGTTGTATCAATACGCCATAGCACAATAAACCA
>JBOFKI010000003.1:0-1191 GCA_051657245.1 Alphaproteobacteria bacterium
AGGAGGGGGCCTTGGGCCAGCCGTTGGTTAATGAAATTAGGCTGATATTTAGGGAGGTCTAGATGTTTGCCACCAGGGGCTAAATAAATGGTGCGCTTAAAAATGAAATGATGGCTTTTGCTTAACATCGTCCCCTGGAAGCCAAACCGATCTCCCCGGGCTTGAATGTCTGAAGCCGCCACAACCCCTTCAGGACAAACCTGCACCTCCGGGGCCTCCATCCAAAGGGTTTGGGCTGTCACCTCACTGCCCACATCAATCCCTTGGGAGGCCTTGATCTTGATGTCTTTCCCCTGGAGCGTTCCCCCCAGCTGAAAGCTTGGCGCGTTCATGGAAAGGGTTCCCTCGGAGCTGAGGAAATGGGTTTGGGTTGCCAAGGCTTGCTTGAGATTCAAGCTCACCCCGTGGTTACCTTGGATCACATTGCCAACTCCTGGCTTCAACGAAGCAGCCGTAATCTCAACCTTGCCCTCCCGGCTTGTCACCCGATCCATGTTGGCTGTCCCCGTCAGGTTCAAGACCACCCCGCGGGACCCTGTTAAACCCGTGCCCGTTTGGGTCAGGGTGTGGGCCTTAATCGTGATAGCCCCCGCCTCACTGGTTACCTCTTGCAAGGTTGCACAGCCTAAGAGCGCTTTGCTTAAGAGGAGATCAACCCCCTGGTGCCCTGAAAGGACGCCAAAGGTGTGATGAAACGAAGGCGCTTGAAGCTGAATTTTTCCCGCTTTGCTGGTGATGTTTCCGCCCTGTTTCCAAGGGGTCTCAACGGCTATCTCCACGCCCCCATGACCCAAAAAAGCACTGGAAGCGCCCCCCATTTTTTTTGTCTTTAAGGTGACCTTCCCCGCCGCACTTTCAACAAAAACCCCTGGCTTCATCTCTTGTTCAACCTGCAGATCCACCCCTTGAATGCCTCGCAGGGTGTACCAGGTGTTGGAAGGAACGTCTTGGGAGCTCCATTGTTTAGTCTGCAGGAGGATCTTCCCTTCAGAATCCAAGCTTCCTTGGGTTGTGGTCAATTGGTCTGCCTTAAGGGTAAGCCCTTGTGAGCCCACCACAGCTCCCTTACGATGGAACCAGCTGGGGGCCGTTAATGCCACAGCCCCAGCTGAGCTGTTAATCTTTCCAAAGGTTGTTGCCATCTGGGAGGCAGTGATCTTCACCCCTTTGCTTCCTGATAATTCCCCTTTC
>JBOFKI010000004.1:0-32809 GCA_051657245.1 Alphaproteobacteria bacterium
ACCTCCTTGTAAACCTGAAAACCCCGCTGCAAGGCCCCTCGATCAAAGGTTCCAAGCATCCCTGAAAAAGGCCAAACTTGCTTTGGAATAAGGGGAGTTTCCTCCGCATACCCACGGCCACCCATTCCCAAAAACAGCAACACCCCTGCTTGTATCCATAAACGTCTAAACTTCATGAGCGCCCCCTCTTTTGATCAAGGATTGGATCTTCGAGGCTTTGGGGAAGCGGAAGCGGCTTTTCAAACCGAGAGAGAAAAGGCAAAAGAACGAGAAAATGGAAGAAATAATAGGCCGTCGCAACCCTTGCCGAAATTAAATAAATCCCCTCTGGAGGCTTGGCTCCAGCCCACCCTAAGACCCCGCAGGCAACCACCAAAACCCAAAAAAACCACTTATAGATGGGGCGAAACGAGGCGCTGCGCACGGGGGATTTATCCAGCCACGGCAGGATAAAGAGCATAAAAATAGCCCCAAACATCAGCAAAACGCCCCCCAACTTATCAGGAACACCGCGCAAAATGGCATAAAATGGCAAAAAATACCATTCCGGAACGATATGGGGAGGGGTTACCAAAGGGTTAGCTGGGATATAGTTATCTGGCTCGCCAAAAAAATTGGGATAGAAAAAAACAACAAAGCCCCAGATAAGCCCCAGTACGCCAAGCCCAAACAAATCTTTCGCTGTGTAGGCTGGATGAAAGGGAATTTTATCTTTTGGATCTTTCAAGTCAATGCCTAAGGGGTTGTTAGACCCGTGTTTGTGAAGTGCCACCAGGTGAAGGGCTACCACCCCCACAATCAAAAAAGGAAAGAGAAAATGAAGGGCGAAAAAACGGTTAAGGGTTGGGTTATCGACTGAAAAGCCCCCCCACAGCCAGGTTACGACAGACTCTCCGATAACAGGAAATGCGGAAAATAAATTTGTGATGACTGTTGCGCCCCAAAAGCTCATCTGTCCCCAGGGTAAAACATATCCCATAAAAGCCGTCGCCATCATGAGCAGCAAAATCACCACACCTAAGATCCACAAAATCTCCCGAGGTGATTTATAAGAGCCATAATAAAGGCCTCGAAACAAGTGAATATAGACCACGATGAAAAACATCGAAGCTCCGTTCATGTGCACATAGCGGATGAGCCACCCAAAATTTACATCCCGCATAATCCGTTCCACACTATCAAAAGCGTGTTGAACGTGGGGCGTGTAAGACATGGCTAAAAAAAGCCCAGAGAGAATCATCACCACTAAAATGATCCCCGCAAGGGAGCCAAAATTCCACCAATAATTGAGATTTTTAGGGGTTTGGTAGTCTCTCAATTCATGGTTAATAAACGTGAAAATCGGTAGCCGCTCATCAATCCAATCCCGAACTGAGGGCTTTGGGGTAACGGGAGAGGTGTTTTTTTGAGCCATCACGCAACCTCCGCTTGGCCCAGGCGAAGGGTCTTATCATCCAGAAAAACGTAAGGCGGAACAGGCAGATTTTTGGGGGCTGGCCCACGCCGCACCCGACCTGAAACATCATATTCAGAACCATGGCAAGGACAGCGCCATCCGCCATAAGCACCCCGCTGCTCAGTGGATTTTTGGCCCGTTGGAACGCACCCCAGATGGGTGCAAATGCCCACCACCACCAGCCACTGGGGCTTATCTTTTCGGACGCGCTGCCCATCTGGCTCAGGGTCTAGAAGCTCCCCGAGTGAAACCTGTGTTTCCTGGCGAATTTCCTCCGGGGTACGGTGCCGGATAAACACTGGACTTCCCCGCCACATCACGGTGATTCCTTGGCCTGGCTTTACCCCAGAAAGGTCGACATCAAGGGTTGAAAGGGAGGAGACGTCTGCCGCCGGATTCATGCTGTCCACAAAAGGCCACAAAAAGCTAGCCACCCCAACAGCACCCACCGTACAAGCTGTGAGCGCCAAAAAATCTCGCCGCTGCACGCAATCTTCCCCAGCGGGAAGCGTTGGATCAATCTTGAGGGACTCAATTGCCTTGGGGGGTTTCTTTCCAGAACGTGTTACAGGTCCATCAGCCATCACGTTTATTCCTTTTTTGGTTCTACCAAGCCCCTTAAAAATGTCGAAAATAGCTTGGATTGTCAAGGAATGGCTGCGATTAAAATTATATGAGCCTAAAGCAACCCTGGAAGATAAGTGGTGGGCGCTGAAGGATTCGAACCTTCGACCACCTGATTAAAAGTCAGATGCTCTACCACCTGAGCTAAGCGCCCTTTGATAAGGAAGAAAAATTTTCTTCTTTCAACACATCCCCAAAGCATAAAAGGATCTGCTTCCTGGGTCAATCCACATTTTAAGATTTTTTCTGGCGTGATTGTGAGAGAAAATTTGTCATGAATTTTTTTCGCTATTTGTTGAAATCTTGGATTTTTTGTCAGACACACTCTATCGCTTTTTCTTTAGACCTCTTGTCGAATCCTTTTATGGGCCGATGGGTGCGTCATCAAAGGGTTATATCTGGTGCTCAAATCTTTCATATACCTTAAGTACACGTTTCCGTTAGTCTTGCCCCTCAATTCGCCTCAAACGTGGTTTCGACAAGAAGTCGAATGGCTTTTTTTCAAGGATCCGTACGCATCGTGGCAGAAGGGGGGCATCGAAAACACGAATGGAAGGCTTAGACGCGATCTGCCCAGAAATACGAACGTTCACAACCTAAATCAGGAGAATTTCCAAAAAAACATCGACAATTATAGCCAAACACCCAGAAAAACCCTCTATTTCCAACCACTCTAGAGCTTCTCAGTCTTTTTTTTGTGAAATCGGTATCAGAAACACTGTTTAAAACCGCTGATTCCCAAGCGCCATGTGATTTTTTGAAAAAAAAAGAACCTATGCAAAAAATGCATAGATAAGATGTAAAAATTGAAATGGCTAATGATTAAAAAAGCGTATATAACTATAAGTATGTTGGGCGCAACGCCCGACGGGGATCTTTGGATTCCCATTTAAGGGGTGATAATTTTTTTATCAGTCCTACGTCTCCTAGACGTGAAGCCTCCCTGTAAACTTGCCGAGCTTTCGGGCTCGGCCTTTTTTTTATGTCTTACAGACTAAATTAAAAGAATTAATTTTTCGTAACTAAAAACGTCTAAAAATCGACGCATTTTCCATTGCGCTCCCAGTCTCCATAACGGGTTGGGTCTGGTAAAATTGTGGCTGTATTTTCAGAAAGCAAGGCAACAGGAGAATTTTGTTCCTGTGGAACCATTTCTTTTGATTCAATGAGGGTTACAGAGGGGACAAATTTTTCCATCACCAATCTCCTTTTTTGCCCTCTATGGGGAATTTTTAAGCAGCTTCGCGGGATTTAGACGTTGTTTTGGAGGCAGAGGGCGCTTGCTGGGCTAACCAATTTTCGAGCCAATGAATGGTGTAATCCCCTTTGAGAATTTCAGCATTTTCTGCAAGCTTGCGATGAAGCGGAAGCAGCGTTTTAACTCCCGTAATCACGTATTCGTTCAAAGCACGCCTGAGCCTGCGGAGGCAATCCTCCCGATCTGACCCATACACAATCAATTTGCTGATAAGGCTATCATAATGGGGCGGAATTTTGTATCCAGCATAAAGCGCGCTGTCTACGCGAATGTGGAACCCACCAGGCGCTAAATAAGCCTCAATTTTTCCAGGAGAGGGCAAAAACGTGTCAGGGTCTTCTGCATTGATGCGACACTCAATCGCGTGGCCTTTCCAGGCAACATCTTTTTGGGAAAAGGATAAGGGATAGCCTGCCGCAACCCGAATTTGCTCTTGAACCAAGTCCACACCCGTGATCATCTCAGTAATGGGATGCTCAACCTGCAAGCGTGTATTCATCTCAATGAAATAAAACTTTCCATCTTCCAGAAGAAATTCAAGGGTCCCAACGCCCCTATACCCCATCGTCTTCATGGCGTGGCGAACACATTCTCCCAAAGATTCCCGCATCTCGAGGGTTAATGCAGGGGATGGAGCCTCTTCCCACACTTTTTGATGTCGGCGTTGAATGGAGCAGTCTCTTTCACCCAAATGCACCACATTTCCGTGCTGGTCTGCCAGGACTTGCACTTCGATATGTCGCGGTGCTCTCAAATATTTCTCCAGATAAACTTGAGCATCTCCAAAATTCGCGGCGGCCTCATTTTGAGCTAGCTTAAAGCCTTCCCGAAGTTCTTCAGCGGAAAAAGCAGCCTTCATCCCCTTCCCGCCGCCTCCAGAAACAGCTTTGATCAGTACAGGATAGCCCATCTGTGATGCGAGGCCTTCAGCCTCTTGGGAAGATGCAACGACACCTTGGGAACCTGGTACGGTTGGGAGCCCCAATTTTTGGGCGGTTTCTTTAGCTTTTATCTTATCGCCCATAGTGGCGATGTGCTCAGGAGATGGCCCGATAAAAGCAAGTCCATGCTCTTCAACCATCTGGGCAAACGTTGCATTCTCCGAAAGAAAGCCAACCCCCGGATGAATAGCATCAGCCCCTGTGATTTCTGCTGCTGCAATAATGGCGGGTATATTGAGGTAACTTTGTTTAGAAGGAGAAGGGCCTATACACACGCTCTCATCTGCCAAGCGAACATGCATGGCATCTTCATCTGCTATGGAATGTACAGCAACGGTCTGAATGCCCATTTCTTTGCATGCTCTGAGAATGCGTAACGCAATCTCTCCTCGGTTAGCAATAAGAATCTTATGAAACATCCAAGCCCCTTTCCTCGAAAACAAACCCGCACCATTGTATGTGTGCAGCAAATCTGCTAAAAAGTCAATTTTTTTTGATATCTAGTTTATATAGAGAAGGTTTTCTCCAAATTCAACTGGAGCGTTATCTGTGATACAAATAGCCGAAATCTTCCCTGAACGAGGTGCCCGAATGGGGTTCATCACCTTCATTGCTTCGATAATAAGCAGGGTTTGTCCCTCTTGCACAACATCCCCAACGCGCACATAAGGGGCAGCGCCTGGCTCTGGGGCTATATAAGCCGTGCCCACCATGGGAGAGGTGAGGGGTGTTCCTGCAACCGTTTCTTCTTTATTGTTTAAAGGATCCGGGATACTGCTGGAGGCGCCTCCAGAGACGGTGCCGCCAACACCCTGGGATAATCCCTCTACCCCTAAAGTTTGAGAGGCAACAACGGTTTGGTGGGTGCTTTTCGCAACCCGAATGCGGGTTTCCCCTTCTTGATATTCAATCTCTGTTAAAGCAGACTCATTCAACAGTTTAGTGAGGAGGCGAATCGCCTTTGCGTTGACAAAGGACGCATCAGCGGGTTTTTCAGACATGACGCTCTCTTGGGTTGGGGTGGGATTTAGACAAAAGCTCTAGCAGTTTTAACACGAAACGAGACTATTTTTCAAGATATTTGAAAATTCTGCGTAGGCGTTTCAGAAAATCTTTTCTTATGCGCAATAATCGTTCTATAGCCAACCCCTTATCAAATATTCCCTCACCCAGCTCTCTTCAAAAAAATGACAGAAGATACATTTGATAAGGGGTTTCAATAAATAAAAAAAGTCATATGCATGTATCAATTACTATATTATTATAGTGCCTTGGCTTTTTTGTATTTTGAGTTTTTTATTTTTTAGGTGTCGATATTTTAACGAATGCTGAAAATGTTCCTCTGCCTCTTCTTACGATCTGCTCGCGGGCTTTTGTGGATGCAAACCAACAAATGAAGGAGGCGATTCAAAAGGAAGCGGGAAAGATAGTTTCTGATTCCATCGCAAATCTGGGACAGATAAAAGAAGAGCAGGCTAAGCTGTTAGACGAAATTAAACACTTAAAAGAAAGTAATCGAAATGAAATTGCGAAATCGTTAGATCTCCTTCAGCGGTTCAAGCTTTTAAGAGATAAACCGCAAGTATCGCCATGGCAAAAGCAAAAAAAACCATTGCCCCCGAAATTTAACGCTGCTCTCAAAGGTATCCATACGGGGATTTTTATAGGCTATGGCAAGCAGTGGGGCCATTTCTATCTGGGTTTAGAGGCAACCTATCTAGTCTCTCACGAAAAAGCGAGTTTAGAGGGCTTAGTTCTTCGTAAGAAAAATACTGCAGAAATAGCAATACGTCCCGGATTTGTCCTGGGCTATGCATTATTTTACGGAAAAATAGGTTTTCTAAACAGCCAATTTAAATTGGCAGATCAGTCCTTATGTTTTAAAGGGATGTCATGGAGAGTAGGAGCAGATATCAAATTTTTGCCAAAGATATTATTAGGGTTTGGGTATACTTACGAGGTATATGAAAAAAAACGATCGATTGATTCAAACCATTCTTCCTTAAATTTAGAGTCGACATCTCACAGGGTGATGTTTCGGATTGGCTATAAAACATAACGAGCTGGCGAAAATAGGGTTGCAAATTTTTGATTCGTGTAACGATTTTCAAAGAAGCATGCTAGAATAAAATATAAAACTTTGTGAACGCACATAGGTTGAGGATTTTGTTTTGATTCGACAGTTTGAGCTGGTTTCCCTTGTTAAGCAGTACGATCCTGCTGCAGACGTGGATCTCATTAACCGTGCTTATGTCTTTTCCATGAAAGCCCATGGCCACCAACAACGAGCTTCGGGGGATCCGTATTTCACCCATCCCCTAGAAGTAGCAGGCATATTAGCGGGACTTAAGTTGGATACAGCGACCATCGCTACAGCTCTCTTGCATGATACCGTTGAGGATACATTGGCGACTCTAGAGGAAATAGAATCGCTTTTTGGAAAAGAAGTCGCTTTTTTGGTGGACGGTGTTACTAAACTATCCCATTTAGAGACCCTTTCGGATCAGGCAAAGCAGGCAGAAAAATTTCGAAAACTTTTAATTGCCATGTCGGCAGATATCCGGGTTTTGTTGATTAAACTTGCGGACCGTCTTCATAATATGGAAACCTTGTGTCATATTCCTTCAGAAGAAAAGCGCAGGCGTATTGCGAAAGAAACGATGGACATTTATGTCCCCCTGGCGGAGCGAATTGGCCTTCGAGAAATCAAAGATAAATTAGAAGATTTATGTTTTGCGGAGCTAAATCCGGAAGCAAGGGAATCTATTCTTTCTCGCCTTAAATTTTTGCGTAGCTCTGAACTATCACCTCTGGATCCTATTTTAGAAGAAATCCAGCGCGTTCTTACGGAGCATGGGTTGAAGGTGACAGTTTCAGGAAGGGAAAAGACGCCTTTTTCTATCTGGCGCAAGATGCAACGTAAAAATATGCCCTTCGAGCAACTTTCTGATATTATGGCGTTCCGGATTATCGTGGATACGATTCCCCAATGCTATCAAGTATTGGGCATCCTCCATAGCACCTATTCTGTGGTACCTGGTCGTTTCAAAGATTATATCAGTACCCCTAAGCAAAATAACTATCAATCTTTGCACACATCTATTTTGGGGCCTCTCCAAAGGCGGATCGAGGTGCAGATCCGAACCCATGAAATGCACGATATCTGTGAGTTGGGTGTGGCGGCCCATTGGAAATACAAGGAAGTCAACGGAAAGAAGGGAAAAGATTTAGAGGGCCAAAGCTATCGCTGGATTCGAAGCCTTTTAGATATTTTAGAAAACGCTTCAAATCCTGAAGAATTTTTAGAACACACCAAATTGGAGATGTTTCAAGACCAGGTTTTTTGTTTCAGCCCTAAAGGAGACTTAATTTCTCTTCCTCGGGGGGCTACGCCTATTGATTTTGCCTATGCTGTGCATTCAGAGATTGGAAATACGTGTGTGGGGGCGAAGGTAAACGGGAGATTGGTGCCGCTGCGTGCGCCCCTTGAGAATGGAGATCAAATTGAGATTCTGACATCAAAGTCCCAGACGCCTTCGCCAACGTGGGAGCACTTTGTGATTACAGGGAAGGCGCGCTCTGGAATCAGGCGTTATGTCCGCCTTCAACAGCGGGAACAGTTTATCCAGCTTGGGAAGTCAATCTTTCAAAAGACATTCAAGCAAAAACACTTGCCATTTTCTGAAAAACAGCGACATGACCTCTCTATTTTTGGGTGTGAAAGTCTGGAAGACCTATATGCTCTCATCGGGGAAGGGCAGCTGACTCTCAATGAGGTTATACATGTTTTTTATCCCCAGGAGCACCTGACCAACAAAATTGAGAAATTGCTTGAAATTGAGCCACAAACGACCCACCTTGTTAAATCGTCTTCTGCTCACGTTCGTGTAAAAAAGGCTGATCATAGCAGTATTTCTATTGAAGGGCTTATCCCAGGTATGGCGATCCATTACGCAGGATGTTGTCACCCTATTCCAGGTGACCATATTGTGGGCGTTGTAATTACAGGCAGGGGTGTCACCGTTCATACAGCAGATTGCGAAAACCTTATTATGTTTAAAGATAATCCCACGCGCCTTTTGGATGTTTCTTGGCCTAATCGGCCCCATGAGCAAAATTATACGGCGCGGATTGATTTATCTTTGATTAATAAAACGGGTGCTCTGGCAACCTTGACGACACTCATCGCTAGAGCAGGTGCCAACATTTTGAACTTGAAAATCCAGAACCGAACCCTTGATTTTTACGAATTTTTGATTGACCTTGAAGTTCAAGATGTTAAAAATCTAAACGAAATTATTGCATCCTTACGGATGTCTTCTTGGGTTTTATCAGTTGAGCGGCGAACACATGGTTGAGTCTGATTCTTTCTTAGCCTCTGGCACCTTTCAGGCTACCCTTGCTCAAATTCAATGCTTAGAGAATGCTGCTGATGACCTGTTGGATACAATCTTGGCCAGCTTTTCCTGGTGGCCCCTGGAAGACAACGAACAGGACGGTGCGATATTTCTGACAGACACTGGGCAAGTTAAACCCAACCAACATACGGGAGAGAACGTTCCCTTACGTTGGGGGTATGAGGCGCACCTGTTTCTTCCAGAGTCTTCTGTCCCTTCCGCCTTTGGAAGACGTTTTTTGGAATCGCTTTTGGAAGGCTGTGGTATTCAGCTGCTTGATTATAAGGAAGCTCCGTTGCCAGAAAAAGACTGGCTTGAAGAAAATTTTCTTTCCTTTCAGCCTATTTCTGTGGGGAGTTTTTACATCTACGGCACCCATCATGGGGCTGTGACGGTTCCCCCTGGACAAAAGGGGCTATGTCTGGATGCGGCGACGGCTTTTGGCTCAGGGCGACATGAAACCACCGCAAGCTGTTTGCAGCTTTTGGAATATCTTGCAGCTGAAGCCCCCTTTGAAAAAGCTTTAGACTTGGGCTGTGGGGCAGGTATTTTGGCTATTGCCATAGCGATGCTCACATCAAAACCGGTGTGGGCCAGCGATTTAGACCCAGAAGCTGTTCGGGTTACGACCGAAAATAGTCGCCTTAATGGGGTGGGGGATTTGGTGCATCCTCTAGAAAGCGTGGGGCTTCAGGCGGAAGCCCTCCAAGTGAACATGCCGTTTGATGTGGTTGTTGCCAATATCTTGGCAGAGCCCCTCAAGCAGCTTGCCCCCTCCATGGCTTCGGCTGTCTCACCGGGAGGGTGGCTGATCTTGTCTGGAATCCTGGCTTCCCAAGCGGAAGGGATTGAAAAATTCTACTTTGAGAATCAATTTCAGAAAGTTCGCGTGGTGCAACAGCAAGAATGGACAACGTTTTTATTCAAAAAATTCAAAAATTTGTAAAAATCACGAGATGATGTGAGATTCAAGCTTGACGTGCGACACAGTATAAATTTTTTGCAGTTCCAAAATTCGATCAAAGACCGTCAGCAAAAGGGCGTTGATAACATGAATCTGGCCCTTCGCACCCCAGTTGCGGACGCCCAAACACCGTTTTCCGTGGGGTGCCTGGCAGCGGGTTTTATAGCTCTTCTTAAACCTTGTCTTTCTCACCATCCCCGCACAAACGGGAATCTAGACAATCCTATCACCTGGAGCTTCTACTGAAACGTCATGTTTATAAGGTTTCCCTGGATTCCCGCCTTGCGCGGGGATGACAAAAAAAGAAGGCGGGAATGATAAAGGATCATCCCTTTCAACAAGGCATAGCCTCCTCTCTTCACGTACCTTCAAAACCTGTAGGCGAGATTTCTCATCGTAACGCATCCAGAAATAATAACAAAATTAAATTGTTTTGGTTGTTCTGTGCACAAGCCCCATTGGGAAGCGGCTGGAACGCTTCCCTTTAGGGGGAGGCTCACCCCCCCCCCTGAAATCTGCTATATAAGAAGCCGTTGCGAGTACGCCTCAGGTTTTAAGCCTACTTGCAACATGGGCATAATGAGAATCTCTCTCATAAGATCCAACGCCTTCCTCTAGTTTTCCAAGCTGAACGGAAGCGGGGCAAGCTTCTCCTTGTGGTTTAGAGTACCTTTCAGGAGCCCCTTCTATTGCCTCAAAAACCCTGAAATTTATCTGTTGAGCGGCTTTTGCACCCGCAAGTGTACGATCAACTGTAAAAATGCCATCGCTTTTGAAAAGCTGAAAAGTATGCTCAACTTTATACTTCCATTGCGAAAAAAATGGCTCTGACTCAGCTATACAGCGCTTAAGTGCTAGGGGTTTTGCTTGAAAAGAAGGGGCCGTATCGTATGTTTCAGAGAATTTTGTTTTCTTAGACTCGTTAAATAAAACATACTCCGTAGAACTGTTCGCGTTTTCGCTTTTATAGAGCAGGGGAAGGCGCTTTGTAATTGTCTCGTCCCCGTACTCTTTTTGTACTTCCACATAAAATCCAATTTTTTGAGGATCTGCGGTCTTTGAAGCGTAATAAACACCTTGTCTATCATCGTAAGCAGACTCATCTTCAAATTTGTGTAAAGTTGAGTACCCTGAAGTGGAAAAAGATAACAAAAAAAATGCTGCTGCTAATTTCATGGAAGATTTATCTTGCTTAATCATAAACTGACATCTCCTAATAATTAAGTTTTTTTTAATTCAAACAAAGCCTTTTTTATAGAAAAACATTTTATATATGCTTCTATTTCTAGTATTGATCAAATTATTCTTAAATAAAAGAAAAATTATTTATCGTATAAAATAAAAAGAAAAAAGCTAACGTTGGTCAAGCTTTAGTTCAATCCTTCGGTTTCGGGCAAGATTTTTAGGAGACGTGCCTATATCAATGGGGTGAAACTCCGCAAAGCCAGCTGCGGCCAAATGGGCAGAGGAGATCCCTTGGCCAATGAGAAATTTTACCACAGATAGGGCCCTTGCAATGGAAAGCTCCCAATTGCTCTTAAATTTTGAGCCAGACAGCTTGATGGGCAAGACATCTGTATGCCCATCCACCCGCAGAACCCAAGGAATATCGTTTGGAATTTTTTGAGAAATTTCTTTTAACGCAACTGCAAGCTTTGCAAGTCTTTTCTCACCTTCCTCCCCTAATTTCTCAGACCCCAATCCAAAGAGCACTTCGGATTGCACCACAAAACGGTCTCCAACCACGCGAATATCTTCTCGAGAGCCAAGGGTTTTTTTCAATTTTCCAAAGAATTCTGAGCGATAGGCCGCAAGCTCTTTCACCTTTTCTTCCAAAGCGAGTTTGAGCTTAGCTTGCAGCCCTTCAATTTCAATTTGTTGATGTTTGCCCGTTGTTTCAGAGGCGTTTAACACCTTATTTAAGCGTTGGAGCTGATCATTCAGCTGTTGCAGCTGAACCTTAGTAGATTCAAGTTTCAACATAGATTGGGTTTTTGAAGCTGTCTCTTCAGAAAGTAGGGTTAAAAGCTTTCCCTGTTCTCCGTGCAATTGGTCAACACGCTCTCTCAGATCCGTGTTTTTTTTCTTCTCTAAGCCCAACATATCAGAGAGTTTTTGGAATGTTTCTTCAAGGGAAGTAAGGGATTGCTCGCGATTTTGAAGCGCATCGCGCAGGTAAAATTGCGCCAGGATAAAGACCATGAGTGTAAATAAGATCACCAACAAAAGGGCAGACAGAGCATCCACAAAGCCCGGCCAAACATCAAAGCCAACTCTATATTTTTTAAGCATTCTCAAAGGATTTAATCTTCCCTGTTTTTAAGCCTCTGCTTTCATCATTCATACAGCTTTACGCCATGAAAGTAAAGAGATCCCAACCAGGAAGCTCCAAGCCGCTGAGTCAAGCTTTCCAAAACCCATCTTCAGAAAAGAGGGAGAGGCTATTTTTCCAAGCCCCTAGCCCACCCCAAAAATTACAAAAAAAGATGATCGTTTCCAGCTAAAGGGCTCTAGGAGCTAGCGTGGGTAGAGCCATTGGCTGTGCCACCACCTTGGGAAGAAGCGCACTTCATACCTTCTTTTGCTTCATCTAAATATTCGCGAAAACGCTTTGCATAAATATCCAAAACACGCGCCGTCGACTGATTCAACATCTCCGTTACTTCTCGGCTATGGCGGAGCGCCTTATCCACGTGGGTTTTAACAGCTTCTGTCTGATGACCCATTTTCTCGTGGTTGACGCCCCCATTGCCCATAGAGGAACGGGCTTGGGTATTCATCTCCTCAAAGAGGTGCTTGAGGTATTGGCTGTTCAGCTGCAAAAGATTCCGCATCATCTCAGCAGAAGCTTGTTGGGCTGTGTTAAGCGCTTCAACATTTTTTTTGTGGGTTGCCATCATTGTATCAAAATTTACACCAGGCATTTTAAAGGCCTGGTAAAATGAAGAAAAATCTGGCCCCCCAAACATATAATCTTGCTTTTGTTCGTGTTTCGAAGACATTGTTGCTCCTCCCCATGACATTTTTTAATTATTTTCACTTACGGGAATTATGCACCAAACAGGAGAAAAAATCAATTTATTTTCCCTAACTGTCGCCAGCTCCGTCCCATGGGAAAAAATATGAAAAATTATCTTAAGATGAGAGAATTCCTTCATGTGAGAAGGCATTAAATGGCAGAAGAGATTATTTTTAGATAATTTTGAAGATTTAGAGAATCTGCGCTCTACAAAGAATAGCTTATAGAACGTGTCTGACAAAATATATTTTCATAGGGTTTTCATTCCCGCGGAAGCGGGAATCTAGACAATTATCACAATCTGTTGCTTCTGCTGAAGCGTCATGTTGATAGCTTTCTCCCTGGATTCCCGCTTCCGCGGGAATGACAAGAAGGGCAAAGGAACGATAAAGGCACCTTTTACAAGACACGTTCTATAGCTCGACGTCCGAAATTTTGCTGAGTACGTTGTGAGCAGCGATATGTGGTGCGAAAGATGGGCAAAATATTGAAGATTTTGGCAAAACCAAGATTGAGTATTGATGCCAATTTCTATCTTTTAAGCTTGGTAAAGCCTCCCTTTACAAATCGGTGATGTTTTGAAAAATGATTTTTTTTATCTGAAAGGGCTTGCTTGGCGCATTCGTTGGATTTTCGCCGAAGCGTTTTTGCCTTAAAGGAAAAAATATTAACGTAAAACCCGCCGCTACACAAATGGGCGAGAGGCAAAGTCTACTCGGCGAAAGCTTCAAGGTGATGATCAAAAAACTTTTTAATGACCCATGCTTATCATCATTTTAGGTTGCTTCGGCGGTATAAATTTTTAACGGATAAAAACTTCCCCTTGCGCCTCAAGGCGTGTGAGTTTAGATTCAATCACGCAGACCAGAAAGATCTTTTGCCGCGTTTTTGAAAAATGTGGAAAAATTAATTCATGTTAGTCTAGAGTCTAATTATTTTTATAAAAAAATTTAATGAGAAAAGATGTTTCCTAAAACCATTCTTAAACCTTTTCAGAAAAAGGCTTTGGACTCTCCTCCTCTATGGTTTATGCGCCAAGCTGGGCGCTCTCTGCCGGAATATATAGATTTACGAAGTTCCTTTCCCGATTTCATCTCATTTTGCTTAAACCCCGAAGCAGTGTGCGAAGCAACGCTTCAACCTATACGTCGGTTTGAGATGGACGCTGCTATCCTTTTTTCTGACATCCTTCTTCTTCCTTCCGTGTGTGGGCAGAACATAACATTTAAGGAAAAACAAGGGCCTTGTTTATCACCGCTTCAAATACCCCATTTTTTAGAACAAACGTTTGAGTCGATAGAAGAAAAGCTTAAACCAGTTTTTGATGCTATCCTTCAGATTAAGGTAAAGCTCCCTGAAAAAGTAGGGTTGATTGGATTTGCTGGAGCTCCCTGGACAGTGGCGCTTTACATGCTAGAACAAGCAAGCTCAAAAGATTTTCACCAGGCAAAATGTGCTATGTTTAAAGACATTAACCTGTTTCAACAGACCTTAGATCATCTAACCTTCTTAACAACTCGCTATCTAGAGCGACAAATCCAATCTGGTGTTCACGTGATTCAGATTTTTGAAAGTTGGGCACATCTGGTGCCTACTCCCTTTTTTGAACCTTGGGTTTTAAAACCCACCCAACAGATCTGCCGTTTTTTAAAATCTCGCTATCCAGAAGTGCCTATCATTGGTTTCCCGAAAGGGCTTGGGGTTTCAGCCCTCAAAGCCTATCAAGCTGCCACCCAGGTGGATGGCCTATCCGTTGATTTTTCAGTTCCTTTAGAGGAGGTGAAAAACTTTCCCTGCGTCATTCAAGGGAACCTAGACCCCTCTTTGCTATTAGCAGGTGGTAACCTTTTAAAGCAGCAAACGAATCTTATTCTTGATACCATGGAAAAAAAACCTTTTATTTTTAACCTGGGTCATGGCATCCTACCACAAACACCGTTGGAACATATTGGTGAATTAATTCAAAACGTCCGAGGGCACAGCGCGTCGTCATGCTAAAAAAAGCTTCAGAACCTGTGAAAAATTCCAAACAAATTGCGGTAATTTTACTCAATTTAGGGGGACCTTTGGACCTTAGGGGTGTCTACCCTTTCTTGAAAAGCTTGTTTGAAGATCCGGCTATTCTCCCCCTTCCAAGCTGGCCACGCAAGCTGCTCGCTCGCTGGATCGCACGCAGGCGAACCCCTGAGGCTGAGCATATCTATAGCCAGCTTGGGGGAAAATCTCCTCTGTTTGAAAACACCCAAGATCAAGCCCGAGCGCTTGAAAAAGCCCTTGGAAAGGGATATTCCGTTTTTGTGGCCATGCGCCACGCGCCTCCTTTTATTGAATCTATCATTCCTTATATTCAGGCAGAAAATCCGGATGAGGTTGTTTTGCTTCCGCTTTATCCTCAATTTTCAACCACCACCACAGGCTCTGCCTTTAAAGAATTTCAAAGCCAAATAGCGAAACACGCGCTTGCCTACCAGATGACATTATTATGTTGTTATCCGGAGCTCCATGGATTTGCTGAAGCAACAGCAGACCTTATTCATCAGCGATTACCTGTTTTTAAAAAAGCGCCCAGATTGCTTTTTTCTGCCCACGGGCTTCCCCAGCGCGTTGTAAAATCTGGAGACCCCTACGTTTTCCATATCCATCGCTCAGTCAAAGAAATTTTAAAAGCCCTTGAGCCCCATTCCCTCGAGTGGACCATCTGTTACCAAAGCAAAGTAGGTCCCTTGGAGTGGACGCGTCCCAGCCTTGATGAAGCCCTGAAAGAGGCTTCCCAAAACCAGGAATCGGTTTTGGTGATTCCTGTTTCTTTTGTGAGTGAGCATTCTGAAACCCTTGTTGAGTTAGACATAACCTATCGCCAAAAAGCTCATGATTTAGGGATTGGGCACTATGAACGTCTTGGGACTGTTTCTTGCCACCCCTATTTCATACGGGGCCTCGCCCGCTTTGTAAAAGAGCGAAAGAAATTTTGCGAAGTTTGTCCACAAGATGCATCTGCTTGTTGGCAACAATCCAAGCAAACCAATTAAGGTACAAGAAAAACACCATGGACTGGATTTCAGATTTTTATCCTTTATTGAAGGTGCTGCATATTCTCTCTTTTATTGCGTGGATGGCAGGGTTGCTCTATCTTCCTCGGTTGTTTGTTTACCACGCGATGGAGCCTGCAACGTCTCATACCTATGCCCTTTTTGTGGCGATGGAGCGGCGGCTCCTCAGAGGGATTATGCTGCCAGCAAAGATGGCCGTTTTTTTGTTTGGCGGTTTGCTTGCTTGTTATCCGAGTATGTTATCTGGCGCACCTCTTTGGTTCTGGATCAAGCTATTCCTTGCTTTTATATTGGCGGCGCTCCATGGTTGGATGATTCGTTGGTGGAAAGCGTTTCGAGATCGACGCAATACCAAAAGCCACACTTTTTTTCGTTGGATGAACGAAATTCCTTTTATCATTGCGGCGATCATGGTTTACTTGGTTATTTTCAAACCCTTCTAACCTTGTGAGATTTTTTGATGTCTGCTTCAGTGTCTTCCTCTCCTGTTGTGGTAAGGTTTGCGCCTTCGCCCACAGGTTTTTTGCATATTGGAGGGGCCAGGACGGCGCTGTTCAATTGGCTTTTTGCGCGCCATATGGGCGGAAAATTTTTGTTGAGAATTGAAGATACGGATCGGGCCCGTTCCACCAGAGAAGCTGTTGAAGCTATTTTTGACGGCCTGAAATGGTTGGGGCTTGACCATGATGAGGAGCCGGTTTTTCAATTCTCTCGGATAGAGCGTCATCAAGCGGTTGCCCATGAGCTTTTAAACTGTGGAAAAGCTTATTTGTGCTATTGCTCTCCAGAAGAGTTGGAAGCCATGAAGGCTCAAGCGACAAAGGAGGGTAAGCCCCCCCTTTACGACGGGCGTTGGCGGGATCGCTCTCCAGAAGAGGCGCCGAAGGGTGTCAACCCCGTGGTTCGTCTAAAAATGCCCCAGACGGGCGAAACGGTTATCCAAGATTTGGTTCAAGGGGAGGTGCGGGTTCAAAACGGTCAGCTGGATGATATGGTGCTGTTGCGGGGTGATGGCACGCCTACCTATATGCTTTCGGTGGTGGTAGATGACCATGACATGGGCATTACCCACGTCATTCGCGGAAACGACCACCTCACCAATGGATTTCGCCAGGGGAACCTCTACCGTGCCATGGGATGGGACATGCCGCAGTTTGCCCATATACCGCTTATCCATGGGGAGGATGGGGCCAAGCTTTCCAAGCGCCATGGTGCTTTGGGGGTAGAAGCTTACCGTGATATGGGTTTTTTACCAGAAGCGATGCGTAACTACTTTTTGCGCCTTGGTTGGAGCCATGGAGATGATGAGCTCATTTCCACTGAACAAGCCATTGCATGGTTTTCGTTGAACGCCATTGGTCGTTCTCCTGCTAGGTTTGATGGCGCGAAATTGCGTCATATGAACGCCCACTACCTGCGCCACCTTACCGATGCTATGCTTTTGGAAAAGCTCTTTCCTTATTTACAACAGCAGCATTACCCTGAAACGCCAGAAGGAAAGACACGTCTTTTAAAAGGGCTTCCTGAGCTCAAAGAACGAGCCAAAACGCTGGTTGAGTTGGCAGAATCTGCAGGTTTTTATCTCTGGGAAGATCTCCCAGGTTATGATGATGCCGCGAAAATGCTTTTCACAGAATTAAATCTTGCGCTTATCCAAGCCTTTATAACTTCTTCTAGTGATTTTACGGAAAATTGGACAGCTCAGAATTTAGAAGCGTGTGCGCGCCACGTTGCGGAGGCTCAGGGGGTTAAATTAGGCCAGCTCGCACAGCCTTTACGGGCAGCAGTGACGGGAAAAACGGTTTCTCCAAGCCTTTTTTCAATTTTAGAGATCTTGGGCTCATCCCTCAGCCTCAAACGCCTCCACCGCGTGATGCAGCCTGTTTAGGGGAGGGAAACAAGGGTTAGGCTCATGGTTCTTTTTTCATCATCTGCACTATCTTTTGGAAAGAAGTGGGGGCTTTTGCCCTGGTGGCTTTTTTTGATGATTACCTTGGTAGCCTGTTTTGGTTTTTTACTTCTCTACTCTGCAGCTGGGGGAAGCTGGACACCTTGGGCTTTTAAGCAAATGATTCGCTTTGGATTTGGTGCCATGCTCATGCTTGGAATCAGCCTTGTGGATATTCGGTTTTGGATGGGCCAAGCTTATTTTTTTTATGGGGCTTGCCTGGTTCTTTTGGCCTGCGTTGAGGCGATGGGATTTGTGGGCATGGGGGCCCAGCGTTGGGTGGATCTTTACATTTTTCAGCTCCAACCTTCA
Source organism: Alphaproteobacteria bacterium (assembly GCA_051657245.1). GTDB lineage: Bacteria > Pseudomonadota > Alphaproteobacteria > Holosporales > JBOFFI01 > JBOFFI01. Next base: position 17,970 of record JBOFKI010000004.1, read on the forward strand.
GAATTAATGAAAATAGCTTTGGTTCTTGCCCTCGCTCGCTATTTCCATGGGCTAGGTGAGAAAAACATCTCTTTGCTCAGAAACATTTGGGCTCCCGCGCTGCTGATTGCCGTTCCTTCTTTGTTGGTGCTCCGGCAACCCGATCTTGGAACAGCAGGAATCTTAATCTTGGTAGGATTGGTGCTCTGCTTTGCCGCTGGGTTTAGGCTGTGGATTTTTATAGCAGGTGGAGGAGCCTGCGCAGCAGCTTTTCCCATTTTGTGGAGTCTCCTGCGAGATTATCAAAAAAAACGTATTTTTATCTTTTTAGACCCAGAGCAAGACCCCTTAGGTGCGGGGTATCACATCTTGCAATCCAAGATTGCGTTGGGTTCCGGTGGTTTGTGGGGGAAAGGGTTTATGGCAGGAACCCAGAGCCATCTCAACTTTCTTCCTGAAAAGCAGACAGATTTTATCTTTACTATGTTGGGAGAAGAAATGGGGATGATGGGTTGTTTGGCGCTTCTGCTCCTTTACGCAGGTATCTTGATTTTATCTTATCGAATTACCCTGCGATCTCGCTTTATCTTTACCCATTTGCTGGCTCTGGGGGTCACAAGCGTCTTTTTTTTCCATGCCTTTATCAACATGGCGATGGTGATGGGGTTGTTGCCTGTGGTGGGGGTTCCGCTTCCCTTGATGTCTTACGGTGGAACATCTATGCTGACGTTGCTGATTGGATTTGGGTTTCTATTTTGCGTTGAGATCCACCACCACACCCGGATCTCTAACCCCGTTTAAGGTACGATGCCTCGCTATAAATTAACCCTTGAATATGATGGCTCTTTTTTTTCTGGCTGGCAGCGTCAGAAAGATGCCTTTACGGTTCAGCAGGCCTTGGAAGAGGCTATCGTTTCTTTAACAGGTCAATCGCTTCAGGTTCAAGGTTCTGGACGCACAGACCAAGGGGTTCACGCAACGGGCCAAGTGGCTCATGTCCAAAGCGATGTTCCTGTTGCTTGCGATGCGTGGCGCCGTGGGCTCAATTTTTACTTACACGAGCTCCCTGTTCGGGTTTTAGAAGCCGTGGAGGTTTCTGAAACGTTCCATGCTAGATTTTCTGCTGTGTCTAGACACTATCAATACGTCATCTTAAACCGGCCCAGCGAAAGCGTTTTAGAACGCAAACGTGTCTGGTGGGTGCACCGCCCGCTTTGCTTGAAGGCTATGGAAGAGGGGGCGGCTTATTTGGTGGGTCACCATGATTTTTCAAGCTTTCGCTCTCGTGAATGCCAGGCAGCTTCAGCCATTCGCACCTTAGATCAGCTATCCATACGTCGAAGAGGGGACCATATCTTATTTGAGGTGCAGTCCAGATCTTTTTTACATAATCAGGTGCGTATCATGGTTGGTTCTCTCAAGCGCGTGGGGGAGGGGTTTTGGCCTCCTGAAAAAATACAAGAAATGCTTTTGTGTAAGGAGCGTCGTTTGGCCGGCCCCACAGCGCCCCCAGAGGGACTTTACTTCACAAAAGTGGTCTTTCTTGAAGATTTTTAAAAAGGTTTTCAAGAGACTTTATGCCTTCTAAGATGCAAGGGAGACTTTTCCACCCGGGTGCCAATCGATAAAGCCTGCAATATCCATCTCGATAACAGCGATTCTTGTTACCCCTATGGGTATATGAAGCACATTGCACAAATCTTCCAGAGTGATTGGAGCCTGATTTAAAGCTTTCCAAATTTCCTCGCGGGCACTGCCGATTACGTCATCTGAGATTGCTTCAAAAACTTCCTCTTCCGCATTATACCCATCTTCGTCCTCAGCCAGAGGCGTATAGCGGTGTTTTTGATACTCTTCTAAAATGTCTTCTGCGTTTTGAGTTAAAATAGCACCCTGGCGGATGAGCGCATTTGTCCCACGAGAACGCGGATCCATAGGGTTTCCAGGGATGGCAAAAACTTCACGCCCCTGTTCAGCTGCCAAGTGGGCCGTCAGCAAAGAGCCTGATTTTAAGGCAGCTTCCACCACTAAAATTCCCCACGAAAGGCCCGAGATTAAGCGATTTCGCCTTGGGAAAAGGCTTGCTTGGGGCGCTGTCCCAAGGGGAGTTTCAGAAATTAAGAGACCTTCTTCCGAAATAGTTTTATAAAGTACTTTATTTTCAGGTGGGTACACTTGGTCTACACCACCAGGCAAAACAGCAATGGTGCCTGTTGCTAAGCTACCTTTATGGGCGTGGGTATCAATGCCACGTGCAAGACCTGATACAACGATCATACCTTCTCGGCCAAGTTTTTCTGCATAATCTTCTGCCATTTGCCTTCCAACAGCCGAAGCATTGCGAGCCCCCACAACTCCAAACATAGGCTTGCGAAGCAATTCGACACGACCAATCACACTCAATAAAGGCGGAGCATCCGAAATTCTTCCTAAAATTTCTGGATAATCGGGATCTGGGCGTGCGATCAAATGGACTCCCAGCGCTTGATAGCTTTCGTATTCTTTTACAATTTCCTTTAGAGAAGGAATTTGGAGCGGCGTTTTGCGCCCCGTACGATGGGCAATGTCAGGTAACCGCTTAAGTGCTTCTTCCGCAGTACCAAAGCGGTTCAGCAAATGGTAAAACGTTACTGGACCAATATTTTCTGTCCGTAACAGCCGCAACCAATGCAGTTTAGCTTCTTCAGTAAACTTAAAATTTTCTCCCCTTTGCAAAGCTTTTTTAGGCTTACGTGCCATTTTTTTATAACTCCCTTTTTTCACCTATTTTAAATTCAGTTTTTAAAAACAACCGGTGGATATTTTCCCTATGGGTGTAAACTGCTGTTCCCAACAGAATCAGGCTCATCAGCAAGAGGTGTGTTTCCCCAAGCAAAAGTAGGAAAACAGGGAGACATGAAAACGCAACCAACGAAGATAGGGATGCATAACGCGTCATCCGTACAACCCCTAACCAAACTAAGCAACACAATAGGGTAGACGGGAATGAAAGAACTGAAAGAACCCCAAGGCTGGTGGCCACGCCTTTCCCTCCCTTAAACTGAAGCCAAACAGGGAAAACGTGCCCAAAAACAGCGCAAATAGCTGCAAGGGAGACTACCTCAGGGCACCAGAATAAAGCAGCGCCAACTGGAAGCGCGCCTTTTAGAAAATCAGCAAAAAGGGTTAAAAAACCTAACTTTTTCCCTCCCAATCGCAAAACATTGGTAGCGCCAATATTCCCAGATCCTGCTTGACGTATATCGTCTATGTTGCAAAAGCGCGTCAACAGAAGCCCAGAAGGAATACTTCCCAATAGATAAGAAACGAAGCATAAAAAAAGTTTTAAAAACATCGCAAAATCGTTTTCCATCAAAAGACCCAACGGCACATCAATATCCTACCGACAAACTAAATTTTAGCAAATAAAAAATTTATTTTTTTCAATCAGTTCTGCCAGATCGTCCAGCTTTTTTGCGATCATGGGGATTCAATAAAATTTTCCGTAATCGAATGGATTTTGGTGTAATTTCAACGGATTCATCGCCTTGAATATATGTAATGGCTTGCTCCAAAGTCATCAACCGCGGCGGCGTAAGGCGTACAGCTTCGTCTTTACCTGCAGCACGAAAGTTAGTGAGCTGTTTAGCTTTCAAAGGATTGACCTCTAAATCATTCTCCCTGCTATGCTCCCCAATAATCATGCCCTCATAAACTGGAACGTTGCCTCCAATAAACAAGACGCCTCGCTCTTCAAGGTTGAACAAGGCATAATCTGCTGCAACCCCCGTGCTGTTGGAGATCAAGACACCGTTGCGCCGTTCTTCAATGGGGCCTCTGTGAGGGGCATAGCCATGGAACAGGCGGCTCATAACACCAGAGCCTCGGGTATCCGTCAAAAATTCCCCTTGGTAACCAATGAGCCCCCGTGAAGGGATGATGAAGCTGAGCCGCACTTTGCCGCCACCTGAAGGTTTCATCTCCACCATTTCACCACGCCGCAGGCTCAATTTTTCAATGACAATACCCGTGTAGGGTTCATCTACATCTACCTGCAATTCTTCAAGGGGTTCTAAATTTTTCCCCGTCTCAGGATCTTTTTGATACAAAACCCGTGGGCGCATAATCGAAAGTTCAAACCCTTCGCGACGCATGGTTTCAATCAAAATACCCAATTGAAGTTCGCCGCGTCCGGCCACGTCAAACGCATCTTTTTCTGCTGTTTCTGTGATTTGAATCGCCACATTACCCTCGGCTTCTTGGAGAAGACGATCTCGAATTGCGCGAGAGGTTACCTTAGACCCCTCTTTTCCTGCAAAAGGGCTATCATTCACAGCAAACACGATAGAAAGCGTTGGAGGGTCAATGGGAAGTGTCTCGAGAGGTTCTGTGACCTCGGGTGCACATAGGGTGTGGGTTACTGATGCTTTTTCAAACCCCGCAATGGCGATGATGTCTCCTGTGCGAACTTCATCCACAGCAACTTTTTCAATGCCTTGGAAACGCATAAGCTTTGTCACACGTGCTTGCTCTACAGTTTTTCCGTCTAGGGAAAGGGCTTTAAGGGTTTGGTTAACTTTTAAAGTTCCCTCAGCAACGCGGCCGATCAAGATGCGCCCTAAATAAGGATTCACCTCTAGCAATGAAACCAAAATCCGCAGCGGAGCTTCCTTGTTTCCCTGAACTTCAGGAATACTACGAACCATTTCCTCAAACAATGGCGTTAGGTTCTCTTGGGCATCACCCAGTTCTTTGACAGCCCAGCCTTGGCGACCTGACGCATACAAAACAGGAAAATCCATCTGCTCTGGCGAAGCATCCAAAAGGGAAAACAATTCTAACACTTCCAAATGTACGTCTTCAGAGCGTGCATCGGGTCGGTCAATCTTATTGACAATTACAATAGGCTTTAGCCCACGCTTCAGGGCTTTAGCCAACACAAACTTTGTTTGGGGCATGACACCTTCTGCAGAATCCACCAGCAAAAGAACGCCGTCAACCATGGATAAGATCCGTTCCACCTCACCACCAAAATCTGCGTGACCGGGGGTGTCCACAATGTTGAGACGATGTCCCTGCCAAAGGATGGATGTGCATTTAGCTAAGATCGTGATGCCACGTTCTTTTTCAAGATCGTTAGAGTCCATGACGCGTTCGCTGACTTGCTGGTGGTCTTGAAACGTACCACTTTGACGCAAAAGTGCATCAACCAAAGTTGTTTTACCGTGGTCTACGTGGGCGATGATGGCTAGGTTTCTTAAGGATTTCTCAAACGACATGGATTTTTCACTTATCCCAAATTAAAATTTATAACTGTGGCATCAATCGTAGGAGCTTTATGCTCCCGAAAAAAATTGCTCCTACAACAAGAAGCCTCGTGTTAACCTACACGTACCACCTGCTAAAGAATACAAAGAAACACTTAAAATTTCAAGGAGCTCTGTGCGTGCCGCGTTTATACCTTATTTTTGGAACGGGGCGATACATTATTCAATTTGCATTGAATCGATTTGATGGGTAGCGAGGGATTATGATTCTCATCACAAATAGATCTGGCGGAGGGAGAGGGATTCGAACCCTCGATACACTTGCGCGTATAACGGTTTTCGAGACCGCCCCATTCAACCACTCTGGCACCCCTCCTTTTGCACCGCAAGCTCGGACTGCAATCCAACCCAAATCCACTGGGAATCTCAATCAGGTGACTGCGCTTCCAGTTGCACTTCTTAACGCCCCCCTTACACACTATTTACAATTGTGTGGAATCGCGCTAGGTTTGTTCGTCAGAGCGCAGACGGGAAATATAACGTGCGGAAGAAGCAATATGCAAACGTTTTTTTTGGTTTTACATTTAATGGTCGCCGTAACGATGATTGGGATCATTCTCTTGCAGCGGAGCGAAGGTGGCGGCATGGGGTTTGGTAGCAGCACCTTGGGAGGTGCGATGACGTCTCGTGGAACAGCCAATTTTTTGACGCGTCTTACGGCCATTCTCGCAGCTATTTTTATGGGCATCAGCTTGCTCTTATCGATTCTTGCAAGTCAACAAGTGCAGCAGAAGATCCTAGCGCCAGTAATCCAGTCTGGGAAAGTTGAAGCTCCCCAACGTTCTGGTGAAGGTTTGAATTCAGACAAAGCTCCCCAAATTCCTGTGAAGCAAGAAAAAAAGAAGGAACAACCTTCCCCCACTCCTGCGACGAAGAAACCGTCTTAAGGAAAACCCCATGATATCTCCTCGGGTTTCAAGCGCCATCCCTTTTGCGGGGCATCCGTGTTTGAAGGAATGAACCTATTGGAACAGGTATGAAATTAACTCGGTTTATTTTTGTGACAGGTGGCGTTGTTTCCTCATTGGGGAAAGGCCTTTCTGCCGCGTCGCTTGGGGCACTCCTTAAAGAACGAGGCTTTCGGGTTCGGTTGCGAAAACTTGACCCTTACCTGAACGTTGACCCAGGAACGATGAGCCCGCAACAACATGGTGAGGTCTTTGTAACCCAAGATGGGGCTGAGACTGACCTAGATTTGGGGCATTATGAGCGTTTCACAGGGGTCCCCACCTGTGAAGCAGACACCCTTACTTCCGGAAAAATCTATTTAAACGTGTTACATCGGGAACGCCAAGGTGGTTATCTAGGCGGAACAGTTCAAGTTATCCCCCACATCACAGACGAAATTAAAGCAAAAATTTTGGCAGATACAGCTGAAGATGACATCGTCATTTGTGAAATTGGGGGCACTGTAGGAGATATCGAAAGTCTTCCGTTTTTAGAGGCCATACGCCAGCTTCGCAATGATTTAGGACCTGAGCGAACGCTTTTTCTCCACGTAGCCCTCGTTCCTTACATTGCCACCGCTGGTGAGTGCAAAAGCAAACCTGCCCAGCATTCTGTGCGAGAATTGCAACGGGCCGGCATCCAACCTGACCTTCTTTTGTGCCGTTGTGATCGCCCCCTCTCCAGCGATATTCTCTCTAAGCTCGCCTTATTTTGCAACATCTCTCTGTCCCGGGTGATTGAAGCCCCAGATGTGAAAACGATTTATGCACTTCCCGGCGTGTATGCGAATCACAAGCTAGATGTTCAGGTTTGTGCTTATTTTTGCTTTCCAGAGACCCCCCCTCCATCTTTGGATAGTTGGAAAGCGGTTGTGGAGGCTATTGAGAGGCCTGAAGGTGAGGTTACCATCGCCCTTGTGGGTAAGTATGTTCTGTCGCCGGATGCTTATAAATCTGTGATTGAAGCCCTGGTACACGGCGGCATTGCACACCGGGTAGCGGTTCGTTTGAAGTTGATCAACAGCGAATGCTTTGAACAGGAAGATCAACGCCTTCTCGAAAAAAAATTGCAAGAGCAACTGGGAGATGTCCATGGCTTGATTGTTCCTGGTGGGTTTGGTGAGCGCGGCGCCCAGGGTATTATGGAAGCTATTCGGTTTGCAAGGGAGAAAAGAATTCCTTTTTTCGGGATTTGCTTTGGAATGCAGCTGGCTTTAATTGAGACAGCTAGGAACCTTGCAGGGTTTTCTAAGGCAAGCTCGACAGAATTTGGGCCAACCTGCGAGCCGTTGATAGCCCTTCTGACTGAATGGGTTAAAGCAGACGGCAAACACGTGTACGACCAAAAACAAGGGATGGGAGGGACCATGCGTTTGGGAAATTACGCTTGTCACCTTCAATCTGGTTCAAAAGCTGCTGAAATTTATGGTGTGAAAGAGGTTTTTGAGCGTCATCGTCACCGCTATGAAGTGAACACCACCTACCGGAACGCCTTGGAAAAGGCAGGCATTGTGTTTTCTGGGCTCTCTCCGGATGGCGAGCTCGTAGAAATCATCGAGCGTCCAGATCACCCTTGGTTTGTCGCAGCGCAATTTCACCCTGAATTTAAATCGCGCCCTTTTCAGGCGCACCCCCTGTTTGCTGCGTTTGTTGGCGCTGCATTGATGGAAGAAAGGCTGGTATAGAATAGATGGAACGCTCGTTTGTATTGCCAGATGCTTGTGTAACAGTTGGCTCTGTGCGGTTGGGGAATCAACAACCGCTGGCCCTGATTGCAGGCCCTTGTATGTTGGAAAGCCGTAACCATGGGATGGAAGTGGCCGAAGCCTTGGTTAGCATGACGCGCTCCCTTGGGATGGGGCTTATCTTCAAAACTTCGTTTGACAAAGCAAACCGGAGTAGTGGTCAAAGCCAGCGAGGCATTGGGTTGGCCCAAGCGCTGCCCATTTTTGCAGAAATCCGTGAAACTTTTGGTGTGCCGGTCCTAACAGATGTGCATGAGGTTGCCCAATGTGCGCCTGTGGCTGAAGTGGTGGATGTCCTCCAGATTCCTGCTTTTTTGTGCCGTCAGACAGATTTAATACAGGCTGCGGCCCAAACAGGCAGAGCACTCAACATCAAGAAGGGGCAATTTTTAGCTCCCTGGGATATGTACCACATTGCCCAAAAAGCTTGGGAAGCTGGCAATCAACGGATTTTGCTTTGTGAACGGGGCGTCAGCTTTGGCTATAACACCCTGGTATCCGATATGCGCGCCATCCCCATTTTAGAACAAACGGGCCTTCCTGTGGTTTTCGATGCGACCCACTCTGTGCAACAGCCAGGGGGGTTGGGAGGCAAAAGCGGAGGAGAACGTCATTTTGTAGAACCTCTTGCAAGGGCCGCCGTGGCAATTGGGGTCGCTGCTGTGTTCATTGAGACGCATCCAGATCCAGATAAGGCCCCAAGCGATGGTCCCAACATGGTTCCACTGCGTCATTTGCCTGTTTTATTAGAAACTTTGAAATCCCTTGATGCCCTTGCTAAAGAACTTCCCTATGCACCTTTTTCTTTAGGGGGGCAACGTGCTGGGTAAAAAAAATCAGCATTTTGAGAGGCGGTTTGTCAGAGATCATGTGTTTTCACCCACCTCACAAACCTCCCACGGGCGGTCTTTCTGGAGACAAGATTTTTGGGTCTTTTTGTTTATCCTGGCTTTAGATCAAGCCAGTAAACAGGCTATCGTTGCTTGGATTCCAAAATCATTTCATTATGTTCTGACCTCTTTCTTTAATTTAGTGCATGTGCAAAACACAGGGATAAGCTTTGGTTTATTTCCCGCAGGATCCCGCGAAGGGACGTTGTTATTAGTTGCCATTTCCTTGAGTATTTTAATCTTTCTTGGGATTTGGTATCGGGGCACGAAAGATGCGTGGGTTCGGTTCGGATTGACGTGTATTATGGCCGGTGCCGTAGGGAACATGATCGACCGCCTCCTTTATAGTGGGGTTATTGATTTTCTTGATTTTCACTTAAAAGAAATCCATTTTCCTGCCTTCAACGTGGCTGATACAGCCATCACCTTGGGGGCGATGATCTTGATTCTTATGCAATTCTTAGAAAGTTCAAGGAAACGAAATTAGAACAAGCCCTAACCAACCTCAAGCATCTGCTCTTCAACGGGTAGGGCTGATAAAATGTGGTTTAGCCGAATGCAGTCTTTTCCAAATATCACCATTTCTTCCGGCTTTGCGGCGTGGTCACCTATGGCGACAGGAACGCACCCTGCACGTTGGGCACACTGCACGTCCACACACGAATCTCCTACAAACCAAACATGGTGCCCTGGATCAAAAGAGCTTCCCTGGAGGGCTGCTAGCAGCGGGATATGAGACGGTTTATCAGCTTGGGTATCGTAAGACCCAATGACTTTCTCAAAATATTTTCCCCACCCCAGGTGTTGGACTTCTTTCCTCAAAAGCTGCCCGGCTTTGTTGCTGACAACACCTATATACAGGCCTTTTTGAAGAGCCCACTGCAGGAGTTTTTCAGCGCCTGGCAAAGGCCGCAGTGTTTCTAGATGGGTACCATGGACCTGATCATAAAAGAACTGTTCGGCTTCATGGGATTTATCCTCAAAGATCGAAGGAAAGCTTTCCCTTAAAGACAGATGGGGCTGTTGGCTGAACTGTTCAGGTGTATGTGGCGCATGACCATAAAAAAGAAGCGTTTTGTTAAGCGCTTCATAGCAAGTGAGCCATGTATCGACCAGGGTATTATCCCAGTCAAACAAAAGTGCCTTAGGACGTTGTTGGGGAAAACAAGAAGGAACAGGCATGGCTTTTTTAAACCTTTTTAAAATTACACTAGGTCTATTTTAAGAGAAATGTGTGCCAGAAAGCTATTATTTTTTTCTTAATAAAATATTTTAAAAGTTTCTGGCTTTAAGGCGCAACGGGAGCGGAAAAAGCTTAAAAATAGCCGCAGTTAGGAGAAAGCAAAGCCCACCTCCCCCAACGGCGCATCCCAACCCTAAAATCTTGAAAAAAAGATCTCCCTCAAATAAGGGCAATATAACAGGACGGGAAAGCTCCAAAAATAGCACCAAGATCCCGCAACAAAGCAGCAGTTTCTGGGAAACCTGGGACAGGCGCTTTTCCCATTTGAAGTGTCTCTGGTGCCAAAGAACCCCCACTAAGCACCCTGCGTTTACCCAGGCTGAAAGGGCTGTCGCCAGGGCAATGCCCACATGGGCTAAAGGCTTGTAGAGGAAGAAAATGAGCATGATATTTAGCAGAACAATCCCGGCACCAATCCACACAGGCGTTTTTGTATCTTGGCGTGCGAAAAAACTGGTACTAAAAATTTTCACCAACACATAAGCCGGTAACCCGCTTGCAAAAGCTACCAAGGCTTGGCTTGTGTGAAGCACATCATTGGGCTGAAAAGCACCCCGTTCAAATAATACTTTCACCAAAGGAAAGGCTAGGAGTATCAAACCTAAAGCCGCAGGAATTGTAAGAATCATCCCCAGCTCTAGGGAGCGGTTTTGAAGCACCAAAGCCTCTTCATGGTGTTGGAGGCTTAATTCTTTCGAAAGCTTTGGCAAGAGCGCCGTGCTGATGGCGATACCAATCACCCCTAGGGGAAGCTGATTCAGGCGATCCGCATAAAAAAGGTAAGAGATAGAGCCCGTCGGCAGTAAAGACGCAAACAGCATGTCCACAAAAAAATTGATTTGGAAGATGCCCGCCCCCATGGCCGCAGGTAGCAATAATTTAAAAAATTTTCGCAATTCAGGGGAGAGCCTGTGCCAATGGGGACGTAAATAAATCCCATGCTTGATACAAACACCATAAACCCAAGCCAACTGAAGGGCGCCTGCAAACAGGACTGACCAAACCAGCCCATGGGCCAAGGTGGGGACAAACGGAGTCAGAATAAAAAGGCTTCCAATCATAAAAACATTCAGCAGAACAGGGGAAAAAGCTGCCGCTGCAAACTTTTGAAGCGTATTGAGAACGCCCGAAACAAGCGCAACCAGGGATACAAAAAAGATGTAGGGGAAGGCGATGCGGGCCAGTGCCACAGCATCTTGAAAGCGCTCAGGGGTTTGAGAAAATCCCGGCGCAAGGAGGGCTAAAAATTCTGGCATCCAGCATTCAACCAAAAGCAGAAAGGTGAGCAAAGCGCCAATCATGAGAGTGAGGATTTGCCCAGCATACCGCGTTGCAGCTGCCAGCCCCTGGCGTGCAACCATGCCTGAAAATAGCGGCACAAAGGCAGAGCTAAACGCCCCTTCAGCAAAAAAGCGACGAAAAAAGTTAGGCAACTTAAAGGCTACAAAAAACGCGTCTGTCAGGGGGCTTACCCCTAGAAAAGAAGCGATGAGAGCATCCCGCAAAAACCCCGTGATGCGGCTGAAGAGGGTGAAGCTTCCAATGGTGAAAACGTGACGCAACATCCCCTGTTCTTTCAGCATGACCCAGCCAATAGCTGCTTCAGGGTGTAAACCACCTCAAGGGCTTCTTTAGGAGACAAAGCGTCTGGGTTCAGCTTGGCTATAGCTGTTTCGAGGGGGGAACTTAGGGGAAGCAACTGTTGTTGGGGTAAAGCGGGGGGTGCTTTCTCCAGTACACTCGACGTTCCCTCTCCCTCCAGCGCTTGAAGCAACTGAGTCGCGCGCGCCCAAACCGGGCCTGGAACCCCTGCGCGTTTAGCCACATGAATGCCATAGGATCGGTCGGCCTTACCCGGAAGCATGTTGTGGAGAAATAAGACATCTCCTTCCCACTCTTTCAAAGACAACGTATAGCACCGAAGCAGCGGTAGGTCTTTCTCAAGAGCTGTGAGCTCATGATAGTGAGTTGCAAACAGGGTTCGACAGCGAATTTGATCATGAAGATATTCCATAGATGCCCACGCCAGAGAAAGCCCGTCATAGGTAGAGGTGCCCCTCCCCAATTCATCTAAGATCACAAAGCTGCGAGGTGTTGCTTGGTTCAAAATGGCTGCCGTTTCAACCATCTCCACCATAAACGTAGACTGCCCTCTAGCCAGGTCATCGGCTGCACCAATTCTGCTAAACAACCGATCCACAACACCAATATGAGCTGCCTGGGTTGGCACAAAAGAGCCTATCTGGGCCATCAACAAGATGAGGGCATTTTGGCGTAAAAAAGTGCTCTTCCCCGCCATATTGGGGCCTGTTAAAAGCCAGATGGTTTCTCCTGAAGAAAGGCTGCAATCGTTTGCGACAAACGCCGTTTGTTTATCTTTTAAAATAGCTTCCACAACTGGGTGACGCCCCTTCTCAATAGAAAAAACGGTCGAAGCGTCCACCACAGGGCGTACATAGCCATAGCGTTGGGCTATGTAGGCGAGGGCAGCAGAAACATCTAAAATCGCGAGAGCTCTGGCCATCTGGCGAATTTCATCAGACCCAAGGCGCACTTGTTCTATCAAATCTTGGAAAAGCTTAAGCTCAAGGGATAACGCTTGATCCGCCGCAGTTTTGAGACGTTGTTCAAGCTGGACAAGCTCTGGCGTTGTGTACCGGATCACATTAGCCAAGGCCTGTCTATGGATAAAGTCTGGCGGTATCTTGGCGGCCTGGGACTGACTCACTTCAATGACATACCCCCAAACGCTGTGGGATTTGATTTTTAAAGCATTAATTTCTGTTTGGGCAACATAAGCCTGTTGCAGGTGTTGAATCAGCTGGTACCCCTCATCCCTCAAGCGACAAAGCTCATCAAAGGCGGTGTCATACCCAGGCGCAATAAAGCCACCGTCCCTTGCCAAAAGAGGCAACTCTGGTTTAAGGGCCCTTTGGAGGAGGTCGCCAAGCTCATGGGTTTTGGGAAGCTTGGAAAAACATTCCCTCAATTCCAAAGAGCGCAACGCTGATTCAAAGGGCTCTAAAAGCTGACGTATAAGGGGGAGCAGCAAAAAACCCTCTTTTAACGCGGCAAGATCTCGGGGAGATCCGCGCCCCATTAAAAGCCTTGATAATCCACGCTCCAAATCAGGACATTGTTTAAAATGCTTACGTAAGGTTTCTAAGATTTCAGGATGCTCGGCAAAAAAAGCGACACTGTCTAGACGCGCTTCAATGAGCTCGACCGCTGCAAGGGGGGCTGCCAAACGCATCGCCAACAAACGTGACCCAGGGGAGGTTACGGTTTGATCCAACAACGCTAGAAGGCTCCCCTGTTTTTCTCCAGAAAGGGTCTGGGTCAATTCCAGGTTACGTCGGGTGAAACGGTCAATCTCCAAAAAGCCTTTCACGGAGCGCTTGTGGGGTTTGGCCAGCACGGGCATCTGGTGTTTTTGCGTAAGGGTGAGATAATCCAAGAGCGTTCCCCCGGCTGCAAGCTCTTGCGGTGTAAAATCTCCAAACGGCGCAAGGGTGTCCACTTTATAAAACCCTTGAAGCCGCTTCTCTCCATTTTCAACATTAAACCGACTGCCGGGGAGGGGTGTTAATTGCTTTTTCCACTCGTCCCAAAGCTCAAAAAAATCAGGATCTTGAAGCCACTTCTGGGAAAGCAGAATTTCTTTTGGGCTTAAGCGCGCCAAAGCAGAACCTAGACCTCGCATGGTGTGGGATTCTAAAAAAAACTCACCCGTTGAAATATCAACGCATGCCAGCCCAACGGTTTGGCGCTTTTTATCCTCCACAAGAGAGACCAAAAATTGGTGGTGTTTCGCATCCAACAACGTGTCTTCTGTCAAAGTTCCCGGAGTGACAATGCGTACGACTTCACGCCGCAAAGGCCCTCTGCCAGGTCCTTTATTTGCGGGAGATTCAAGTTGCTCACAAATCGCCACCCGAAAGCCCTGACGCATGAGGCGTCCAAGGTAAGCCTCACCTGCATGCAAAGGCACCCCACACATGGGAATGGCTTCTCCATCTTGATCTTGCCCCCGTTTGGTGAGGGCGATATCTAAGGCCTTAGAAGCAATAACAGCATCTTCAAAGAACAGCTCATAAAAATCCCCCATCTGAAAAAATAGCAAGCAATCAGGATGTTCCTGCTTAACTTTTTGATATTGCTGCATCACAGGGGTGAGGGCTGGAGAGGAAGCTGGAAACTTGGTTTTTGACTGGATAGCTGAAACAGCTGGCATGGTGACCCTAACATGCGTGTTTATGTCAATAAGCGCGCTCTTATTCTAGCAGCCTTCCGTTTCTTTGCAACCTCCTGTTTTTTGATGGCAAGCCTTGGAAGTTACATTTTTGCCTTATAAAATAGGGTCTAGACCCATAAAATATACCCTTGTGTCCTTCCCGCTTTCGTGTTGTCTTTCGGATGGTTATTAGACCTCTTTCGAAACTTCCTTTTATGGGCCGATGGGTGCGTCACTCCGGTGCTCAGATCCTCATGTACCCTAAGTACATTCCGGTCTTGCGCTCCGTTAGTTCCTGCCCCTCAGTTCCCTAAAAGTGATTTCGAAAGAGGTCTATTGATTGAGTTTCGAAAGAGGTCTAGATAGTGTCGTCAAGAGATATTAAGCCAAAGCGCAAGGCAACGAATGTGGGTTGCCGCAAGGAAGGAGGAAGTATTTTTAGCGTATCCGCGTGGCTATTCCTCTCCATCGTTTAAGATGCAAGAAGGCATTTTCG
>JBOFKI010000005.1:0-47467 GCA_051657245.1 Alphaproteobacteria bacterium
AAAAGCGCACCTCCTTTCATCAAAAAATGGACGTAGAGCAGCTGAAAGCCTACGTTTCAGCTAATCCCGATCATACCTTGAAAGAGATTGGAAAAGCTTTAAACATGGCATATCAGACAGTTTTCACGTGGGTTGTGCGTTTGAGCCTAACGCGAAAAAAAAGACCACGCGTTACCAGGAACGCAACGAAGAAGCGCGTTCTAGCCTATTTTTATGGTTTCTTAAATTCCGTCAGGGGGTGAGGCTGAAGACTTTTTTTTATAGGTCACCCCAAGGCGCCTCAGCGCTTTCATGATGCAGGTGATGCTCACGGAAAAAACGTGCAGCGCGCTCTCGCAAATACGCATCGGAGTGCGTTTCAACATCCAGAGATAGCAGCGCCTCCATATCAATCTTTGGGGGCTTATAACGTGTCCTTTTGGGCGAGATCTCCTTTGTCCAGCGCATCACGCTGGCAACACAAACACCAAAGCGAGCCGCAACACTTTCCATGCTCAGGCCTTCCTTCTCCCGAACATCCAATACCTTCCGGCGAAAATCTATCGAATATGACATGCCAAAAATTATAATCAATTTATAGATTAATAGCTATATTCGGTACGCCTTGAGGCGTCTTGGGGTAACCTATAAAAAAAAGTCTGAGTCACCCCAAGGCAAGCCCCGACGCACGGCTTGCCTATCAACAAAAAATCCAAACCTATCTTAAGGCAAAGCGTCCTGTGGTGTATGTCGATGAATCAGGGGTTGCTCACGATATGCCAAGAACCCATGGGCTATGCTTTAAAAGGAAAACGCTGTTGGGGGAGCCACGCCTGGGGAGTGAAGGGTCGAACTAACGTCATCGGGGCCCTTGTAGGGGGATTGCTTTTGACAGTCACTTTGTTCCAAGAAAATATGAATTCAGAAATCTTTACAGCTTGGCTGAGGCAAGATTTACTCCCTAAACTTCCCTATAAAAGCGTTGTGGTGATGGATAACGCCGCATTCCATAAAGGACAAAAAATCCAACAAATCCTTGAAGCTGATGGACATACCTTGCTCTATCTTCCTACCTATTCCCCAGATCTTAACCCCATCGAGCGCAAATGGGCGAGAGGCCAAAGCACACAGAAGAAGATTCCAGTATCACAACATTCACGAGCTCTTCCAATTGACAAAACTATAATCAAATTATAAGCCCTTAGCTATAATTGCCATTGGTCTGCACCTACCCAAGCTGGATACCCGAACACTTTCGACCTCACCTCGACCCTAAACCCTTTCTTCAGGAACGACTAATTATCGACTTTGCTTTAAAAGCACGGCTTTTTGACGCTTCCAGTCTCGCTCTTTAATAGCTTCGCGCTTATCTTGCGTTTTCTTCCCCTCTGCAACCCCCAGCTCCAACTTGATCATTCCCCTTGGGTTGAGGTAAAGAGACACGGGGATCAGTGTCATACCTTTGCGCGTCACAAGACCCGATAATTTCCTGATTTCGCGCCCACGCGCCAGCAATTTACGCCGCCGCCGAGGCTCATGGTTTGTATATCCGCCCTGTTTATATTCAGGGATAAAAGCATTAATCAAAAAAAGTTCTGCATTCTCAGGAGAAACATAGGCCTCCCCCAAACTCGCCTGCCCCGCTCGCAATGCTTTAACCTCCGTTCCTTGCAAAACAACACCTGTCTCTAGGGTTTGATGGATGAAGTAATCAAATTTTGCCCTTCGATTTTGAACTACAATCTTACGACCATCTCCCTGCTTGCCCATAAACCTACACGGCTCCGCCTTCAGGTCTTGGCGTCAGCTTTGGAGGATTTTTTCGGGTTTTCTTAGGGGGGGGGGTGTCCCCCCTCCAGAAGCGGCTTCCCCCTCCCCCGAAACAGAGCTTTTTTTCCTTGGCTTTTCAGAAGATGAATCTCCATCCATCGATTCAGGAGGAACAGACCGGTCAAATCGACCTGTATTCAAAAGCTGACGAATTTCATCCCCTGTCAATGTCTCATATTCCAACAAATGTTCTGCGATTAACTTAAGGTCTTTCGCATGTTGAGTTAAAATCTGTTTCGCCGTTCCATAGGCCTGATCCACGATGGAGCGTACCTCTTGATCAATCAGCTGGGTCGTCGCCTCGGATACATTTTTATGCTGAGCCACAGAATGTCCCAAAAAAACTTCTTGGGTTACTTCTCCATAGCTTAACGGACCTAATTTTTGGCTCATCCCCCACTCTGTCACCATGCGACGTGCCATTTCGGTGGCGTGGCGGATATCAGAAGAAGCCCCCGTCGTCACTTTCTCCACCCCAAAGGTGATCTCTTCTGCAAGACGTCCCCCCATGGCAACCGCGAGATCCGCCATCAAACGCGCTCTAGAGACAGAGATACGGTCCCTTTCCGGCAAACGCATCACCATTCCCAGCGCACTTCCCCTGGGGATAATCGTCGCTTTGTGAATAGGGTCAGAATCCGGAGAATGGAAAGCCACCACTGCGTGCCCTGCTTCATGAAAAGCCGTCAAGCGCTTTTCATCTTCATTCATCGCCATCGAGCGACGCTCCGCCCCCATCATCACCTTGTCTTTTGCGTCCTCAAATTCCTGCATCCCTACCGAGCGCTTTCCACGCCGCGCAGCCAGCAAAGTTGCTTCATTGACAAGATTTGCCAAATCAGCACCAGAAAATCCTGGAGTTCCCCGAGCGATGATATGGGCATCAACACCCGGAGCCAAGGCAACCTTTTTCATATGCACCTGGAGGATTTTTTGCCTTCCCATGATATCGGGATTAGGAACCACAACCTGACGGTCAAAACGACCCGGACGCAACAGAGCAGGATCTAACACATCTGGACGGTTTGTCGCAGCGATCAAAATGACGCCTTCACTTGACTCAAACCCATCCATTTCAACCAAGAGCTGGTTCAAGGTCTGCTCTCGCTCGTCATTTCCACCTCCCAAACCTGCGCCGCGGTGACGCCCCACAGCATCAATTTCATCGATAAAAATGATACAAGGCGCGTTTTGCTTACCCTGTTCAAACATATCCCGCACACGGCTCGCCCCAACGCCCACAAACATTTCCACAAAATCAGAACCGGAGATAGAGAAAAAAGGTACGTTAGCCTCCCCCGCAATGGCCCTAGCCAGCAAGGTTTTACCCGTTCCCGGAGGCCCCACCAACAATACACCCTTGGGAATGCGCCCCCCTAATTTCTGAAATTTTTGAGGATCTTTCAAAAAATCAACAATTTCTTCAAGGTCTTCCTTAGCTTCGTCAATCCCTGCAACATCCTTAAACGTAACAGGGTTTTTCTTCTCATCCATCAAACGGGCTTTGGATTTTCCAAACCCCATGGCACGCCCTGTTCCATTTTGCATTTGCCGCAAGAAAAAAACCCAAACACCAATCAGCAGCAACATAGGAAACCAAGATAGCAAAATTTGAAAAAACGAAGGTGAACCTTCCTCCGGCGGCGCAGCTTTAATACGCACATGACCCGCCATCAGCTTGTCTACTAAATTAGAAGCATTGGGCGGCACATAGGTAGAAAACTGACGCCCATCTTGCAAACGCCCCAAAACTTGATCTCCGCGGATAAAAACCTCCGCCACATGTCCTGTCTTAACTTCAGACATAAAATCAGAAAAATCCACAGACTGCACATGCTGACGACCCGAGCCACCTTGATACATGTTAAAAAGCGCAAGGAGAAAAAGACCAATGATCAACCAAAGCGCTACGTTTTTGCTATTGCTTCCCAATTTTTTGCCCTTTCAGAAAACCCATTTTTTTGATCCATTACCCCCCAAAAAAACAGCTAGAACATAACCTTATTCAACCGAACAAAATTTAATTTTTCCTTAAAAAAAACGCGTCTTTTTTTTTCTGTATTACATTGAAAAAAAAAGATTTCACATTTAAAAAAGAAGCCTGCTATCTGTTTTTGTTTACATAGAAAAAAGCTCCTCCCCAGGATATAGAGAAATATCCGGAAAAAGCACGAACTTCCCCAAAAATACCACCTTCTGAACAACCCTGTCAATGGACGCTTCGCGCCTTTTTTTTATCCCACCTGTTTGAAAAAACAGATCATCCAAAAAAAATCCCATTTCCTCCCCCCCCCCCTCAAACCTGAGGGAAGGTATGCTGGCCAAAGCACGTTTTTCTAAGCACGAAAGTTGTGCGCCTCCCCATGCCTGGACACCGGCTTCCCCTAAACACGTCAGCCTCAAAGGATTTTTTGTTTTCAATTGCAAGTAAAACCGCCGGTCCCAGATTAATGAAATGCTCCCATCCTCTTCCGGAAAGAACACATCAGATCTTTGGATCAGCGCAAGCTCTCGATAAAACCAAATAAAGCCTTTGCGTTCCACAAGACAGCAGCCCCCCAGGGTTCTAACTTGTTTGAGATGCCCTGCCAATATTTTCTCAATCCAAGGGTTTACCTGCCGCTGCTTAAAAAAGAGCTTTTGCCCTCCACAGGCCTGTAGAATTTTCCTCAGAACAAGGGATTGGATGTCTGTCGAAAAACTTTTGAATACGTCTAACTGAAGCGACATATGTCCTTGTGGAAAAACGCATAACCCTTGTTGCAAGCACGCTGCAATTTGATTATCTATCACGTACCGTCTGATGGAAAAATGTTGAATTTCTGATAAAATCTCCTGTTTTTGGGCTGCAGAAAAGATGGTAAGCTGGTGTCGCACCCGAACCCGAGAAAAGCGCATTTCTTGATTACTTGGATCTTCCACCCAAGGCATCCCTTCTTTCTTAAGCGTTGCTTCCAACCTTTCTTTGGGGAAGCTTAGCAAGGGACGCAAAAGGCGAATACCCAAACGCTGGGACAAAACAGACATACACGCAAGGCCGTATGGCAGGCTCTGCCTTTCTTGTCTGAGCAAAAAGGTTTCAAGTTGATCATCTTGATGGTGAGCCAAAAAAAGGCTTTGGATCCCATGCTTCCAGCAATAGGTTGTCAGAAGCTCGTAGCGCTTTTCCCGAGCCTTTGCTTGAATGCCGCTTAAGGGTCTATCCCCCTCCCAGGTGAGAATTTTCCCTTGAATACCCAACTGCTCCACCCATTTTAAAACTTGCAAAGCTTCCTTTGAAGATTGAGGACGCAGACGGTGGTCAACGATAAGGGCAACCAGACTTTTTGCGCGGCCTTTTGCCCAATTTTTTAAAAGTACTAACAAAGCAAGACTGTCCCTGCCACCAGAAACAGCAACAGCCAAGCGCTGTTCATCTACTAAAAAAGGAAAATTTACCAGCTTCTCAGAAAATTCTGTTAAAGAAATGGGAACAAACATGGCACCTTGAAAGCGCAGTGATCAGCCTTAAGAACGTTGAGGCTTAGGCGGTGCTTTTCCTAAATTTCGAAAAAGTTGCTTCATAACGGGTGTCGACTGACCCACCGGTGGCGTAACCCGTTTAACCACGGAAACAGCCTCCATATCTTTTTTGCTTTTTTCATCCATTTTGGTCAAAACACCACCGGAAGAAAACGTTAAAACATACACCCTATTTTCCAAAACCGTCGGTGTGAAAAACGCACAAGTTTCAGAAAAAGAAGAGAAGTAATACCACGTGTTTGGATCAATGGGAGACACAGAAGAGGGCGTTCCCCAAAGGTTAAAAACATCTTGTTGGGTGGTTTTTCCAACTTGAATCTGCTTCAATGTGCTGCGAGGCAACACCATGCCACTTTGCTGATGGGTGGAGACACAGCCCAAAATAGTCAGGCTCAGTAAAGCGAATCCAATTCCTCTTAAGACTTTTTCAAACGAAAATATCACTTCTGCAAACCCTAAACAGATTAAAAATAGTTATCCTGTCCCAAAATGTGGCACATGGGGCTTAGCTTTGTCAAGGAATCCCTTTTGTACTGTACAGGCCTTACGAAAACTGCATCAAACATTTAAAGCTCATCTTGAGCATGAATGGGCTGCTTAAGAACAAAAAAAAATTTTGAATTTATTTGGTTTGTAGGCTCATTTTCGTGTGTCTGCAGAAGATCATACACGACAAGGTCTTTTATCGTAACAGATTGAAACAATCCCTTTAAATGGTTTTGCATCCTAAAAAGCATGTTTTTTTCAAGCGTCAGCCTCATCAAATCAAACATCCTGCTTCCAGATTGAGTACAAGAAAACCAAGAAAGAGGAATTTTGTAAGAATAGGAACTGTAATAAACGTCCTCTTCATTTTTATTGTTTAAAAAAATCATCGTTGGCACGGCTTCAAAAAAAATACGGCTTTGAGGATTCTTTTCCAGCAATTTTGAATAACAAACCATAAAATCAATCGGCTGATCCTGTAAAAAATTCCACGAGAAACGGTCAACGATAACCACATAAAAGAGATTTTCAAGCTGCCTGATGTCTTTAAGATCAGAAAGATTAAAATTAAGCTTTAAAGCCGTTTTTTCGACCATATCTTCTCTATAAGGTAAACTTTCATAACTCCAAATAATTTTTTCTTGGTTTGATGAAAAAACGCTCTGCTCAATACTGGAGCGCCCAATCACCAGCCCCAGTTTTTCCCCAGATTGTTTAAGGCTTTTAAGAAAATTAATTTGCCGATCTAATTCACCCTCTTCTCTATGGGATTTAACGGACATCCCTGGGAAAGAAACGAAAAAAAGTGTTATCACCAACAAAAAAAAGGTATATTTTTTAGACATAAACCACCCATCAAATTACAAAAAAGAATGCCCCCACATTACCTGTTTTGTTTTGGATAGACAACAAAAAATGTCTCATGGATGCTTTTAAACCATTTTCCCCAGAACCTTTCCACCCAACAGGTGGACGTGGAAATGCGGCACTTCTTGCCCACCGTTAAGGCCACAATTTGAAATCAATCGGAACCCTTGTTCCTCAAGACCCTCTTGGCGCGCAACGCTTTGAACAGCGCGCCAAAAGCCAAGCTGAACCTCAGAAGACGCTTTTTCAG
This sequence comes from Alphaproteobacteria bacterium, assembly GCA_051657245.1. GTDB lineage: Bacteria > Pseudomonadota > Alphaproteobacteria > Holosporales > JBOFFI01 > JBOFFI01. Next base: position 6,935 of record JBOFKI010000005.1, read on the forward strand.
TAAAATCAAGCAAGGTGAGGTAAGGTCCTCTCGGGATCACCAACAAATGAATCGGTGCTTTAGGTTGAATATCGTGGAAAGCGAGTGCATAAATATCTTCATAGACCTTGCGACAAGGAATTTCTCCCTGTAGAATACGGCCGAAGATGTTGGAGGGATCGTAAGAAGAGATAGATTTCATGTTACGGTTAGCTCCAAAAGTTAAGGCATACCAGAGCAATACTACTACAAGCGCTTAGGTTTGACTAGGGCAGATTATCTCTATGAAGAAAACCCTATTGCGATTGAGAGGACATAAACTATGACAGAAGAACGACCCTCCCCTTTATGGCATGGAACAACCATTGTATCAGTCCGCAAAGGGAATGACGTGGTGGTGGCAGGGGACGGTCAAGTCACCATGGGTTCTGTCATTATCAAAAACAATGCACGTAAAGTGCGGCGTCTTGGGTCTGGACAAGTGATTGCTGGGTTTGCTGGAGCCACCGCCGATGCGTTAACGCTGTTTGAGCGCCTCGAAGCCAAATTAGAGCAATATCCAGCACAACTCTCCAGAGCTTGTGTAGAGCTGGCAAAAGACTGGCGTACAGACCGCTACCTGCGCCGCCTAGAAGCCATGATGGCAGTTGCAGACAAAAATCAATCCCTTATTTTAACAGGGACCGGAGATGTTTTGGAACCAGAAATGGGACTGATAGGGATTGGCTCAGGCGGGCCCTATGCCATCGCCGCAGCCAGAGCTCTGGTTGACCTCGATTTAACTGCTGAAGAAATTGCCCGCAAAGCCCTGCATATTGCTGCAGATCTATGCGTTTATACCAATGCTCAAATTTTGATAGAAAGGTTGCCCCAATGACCCCGTTTACCCCCCGTGAAATTGTGGCAGAACTAGATCGCCATATCGTTGGGCAGGCAGATGCTAAACGGTGCGTTGCCATAGCGTTACGCAACAGATGGCGCAGGCTTCAGCTGGAGCCCGCTTTACGAGAAGACGTCATCCCTAAAAATATTTTAATGATTGGCCCAACGGGTTGCGGCAAAACAGAGATCGCCCGAAGGCTTGCGAAACTTTCGGATTCTCCCTTCATTAAGGTTGAAGCGACGAAATTCACGGAGGTGGGATATGTGGGACGAGATGTGGAACAGATTATCCGAGACCTTCTGGAAATCTCCATGTCTCAAACGAAAGAACGCCTGCGTAAAGAAGTTGAGACGAAAGCAGCCTCTCAAGCAGAAGAACGTCTCCTAGATGTTTTAGTGGGAGACTCTGCCAGCAGCGAAACCCGAGAAAAATTCAAAACCCTGTTGAAAGAAGGAGCCCTGGCCGACCGTGAGGTAGAGTTGTATGTAGCAGACACCAGCAACCCTTTCCCCACTTTTGACATTCCTGGAATGCCTGGGGCCCAATTGGGGATGATGAATTTAGGAGACATGCTGGGCAAAGCCATGGGAACAGGCCGCACAAAACAGCGCCGGATGAAAGTTTCAGAAGCTTGGGAGTTTTTGATTTCAGAAGAAAGTGAAAAGCTTCTAGACCAAGAAAACATGGTGAAAGAGGCGATCCTTTCAGTGGAAGAAAACGGGATTGTCTTTCTAGACGAAATTGATAAAATATCTGCTAGGTCAGAACGTTCAGGCTCTGATGTCAGCCGGGAGGGCGTTCAGCGGGATCTGTTACCTTTGTTGGAAGGAACCACCGTCACCACCAAGCACGGTATGGTGAAAACAGACCATATTCTTTTCATCACGTCAGGTGCCTTTCATCTTGCAAAGCCTTCTGATTTGCTGCCTGAACTTCAAGGACGCTTGCCCATTCGGGTAGAGCTGCAATCCTTAAACCGAGAAGATTTTATCCGAATTCTGCAAGAACCTGAAACCAGCCTGGTGCGCCAATATGTAAGCCTTCTCGCAACAGAAAAAGTGACCTTAATTTTTACAGAAGCAGGCATTCAAGAGATAGCTAAGCTTGCTGCTGAAATCAATGCCAATGTAGAGAATATTGGTGCACGGCGCCTCCACACGGTTATGGAGCGTTTAGTGGAAGAAATCAGCTTTGTTGCTTCAGAAAAACAGGGAGAAACCTTCACTATAGATGCTTCTTACGTACAAGAAAAAGTAGGGACCCTTGCGAAAAACGCGGATTTATCAAAATTTATCTTGTGATCAATTTGAAAAGCCCTCGTTAAAATTTCAGCAAATTTACCTTCTCATCAAACGTGTCCGCGTTTGGAGATGTAAGCACGACACTCCCTCCCCGTTCCAGATGGGATTTAAGGGAATTGCGAAAAATCGCAATTCCTTGGGAATCAAGGTGGTGGAGAGGTTCATCCAAAAGCCAGCATGGCCTTCCGGATAAATGGATGCGGCAAAGAATCAAACGCTGCCGCTGTCCTTGGGACAACATCCCACAAGGAAGCTGAAGCAGGGATGTTAATTCAAATTGGTCAATAGCTTTAGCTAGCTCTTCTATTGATGGGGAAGATTGATAAAACGCTAGCCCCTCCTCTAGCTGCTGTTGAACTGATTCTTGCAAGCGTAAGGCGGGTTTATGCCCCACAAAAGCAAGCTGGCGACGGTGCCAAGGTGATTCGAGAGAAAGAGGATTAATCCCGGTCCAAAAGCGCCCCCTCAAAGGGCGAACCCCTCCCATGAGAGTCTTCAGAAAAGTTGATTTACCCCCACCATTGGAGGCCTGCACCCCAAAAATTTTTCCAGGCTCAACCTTAAAATTAAAAATTTTTGAAACAAAACGCGGCAAACGAGCCAATTGAACATTTTCTCCTTCAAAAGCGTAAGGAATAAAGCTCAAAGAGGATCCTCCATCCAAAATGTTGTAGAATCATATCCATCAAGGGAAGGCAAGACATCAGGTATTCGAATGCGTTTCCAATGAGCCACCTGAAGTTTCGGCGGGAAAAAAGCAGGGACGCTATAAAATCCGCTCATCAAAACACGATCTAAGGCTTTGGCGTAAAGCTGTATGGTTTCATAAGTTTCAGCAGCAATGACCGCTTCAATCATTTTGTCCACAACAGAACTATGAATACCAATTAAATTTTTGCTTCCCTTCATCGTTGCCTGCCTAGATCCAAAATTGTCCCATAATTCGTTGCCCAAAGTATAAGAAGCAGGGATCTTATCAAGCATCATTTCAAAACTAAATGTGTCTGCAGCGTTTTCAAATGTAGCGGAATCCACCAAGCGAATATCCATTTGAATACCAAGATTTTTGCGAAGCGCGTTTCGATAATAGGAAACTACTTTCTCAAATGACCCCCCTGCAATCAACAAAAATGTAAAATGAAAAGGTTTGCCAGTATGCCCATGGATCAGCTTTCCTTTTTCAAAACGCCAACCTGCTTCTTTTAAAAGATCAAGAGCCTTTTGCTTACGTTGTCTTAGGTCTGTTAAGCCACCATCCACGAATACAGACATGGGTTTTTCAAAAACAGCAGGAGAAAGCAGTTGCCGAAAAGGCTCTAGGACTGCACGTTCCTTTGAATTCATAAGACCCGTTGCCGCAAAATCTGAATTGCTAAAAAAAGAAGTGATTCTTGTTCTGCTGTTTTCAAGTAAATTTTGATTAACCCATTCAAAATCAAAAATCAACCCCAAAGCTTGACGAACCTTCGGATCTTGAAAGAGAGGTTTACGGGTATTAAAGATAAATCCTATATGGCCAAAAGGGATTTGATGCGGAATATCTCTTAAGACTAAGCTACCTTTCTTAACTGCATGAAAATTTCGCAGGGTAACCGCCTGCTTAGAAGTGAGAACTTGAAAATCAATTTGCCCTTTTTTCAATGACTCTAAAAGAACAGAATTGTCTCGAAAATAATCATAACGGATCTTCTTAAAACGATAAAACCCTCGGACAGCTGGCACAGCATCTCCCCACCAAGCTGGGACCCGCTCATAGGTAACGCTTCTTCCCGGAGAAATTTTCGCAACACGGTAGGGACCACTTCCAAGAGGTGGTGTAAGATCTCCCTTCTCTCCATTGGCTCCTTGGTAGAAACGGCGAGGCAATACTGGCAGCTGACCAAGAATAAAAGGCATCTCGGGATTAGATATTTCTCTCAAAATAAAAGTAACCTGGCGGTCACCCGTTTTTTCAGCGCGTTTTACCAACCTATAATAGCTTTTAAAAAAAGGCGCCCCCTTTTCAAGCAGGTAATTGAAGGTAAAGATGACGTCTTCCGGCAGAACAGGAGAACCATCATGGAAAACTGCCTGAGAACGTAACAAAAAAGTTACCCGGGTTTTATCTTGGGACACGTGGACACCTTCAGCGAGGTAACCATAGCCAGAACAAGGCTCATCTGAGCTTTTTTTTAAAAGGCTCGCGTGCAGAAGATTCCCTTCGATGAGAGCCAAACCCGCCGCAACCTCTCCTTTAAGCAAATAGGGGTTGAGACTATCAAAACCTCCTAAAATGCCTAGCTTAAAAACCCCTTGAATAGGCGCATTTGGATTAGCATACAAAAATGCCGAAAAATCTTTTGGATACATGACTGAGCCAAAAGACGCAATGCCGTGCTTGAAAACAAGTTTAGGAGCTGGCGGTTGCTCAGGCGTTGCTACCCCTTCCGTTGAAAAATAAGCAACAACAAAGCACAGGAAAGAAAAAAACCTAAAAAAAACTCCGCTTTTTTTTTCACACACGCCTTTTTTTCCTCAAAAAAAGATTCATCCGTCGCACTTAATCTACCAATGCATATGATAAAGCAACCCGATAACGGTACCGCTCATACAGCTTGCAAGGGTTCCTGCGATCAAAGCTTTAAAACCAAGGGCGATAATCTCGTTCCGACGTTCGGGTACCATCCCCCCAATACCACCGATTTGAATGGCAATGCTGGCAAGGTTTGCAAAACCACACAGTGCGTACATCATGATCAAGTTGGTGGTGGGATGAATGACCTGATGATTGGGCGAAGAAAGGGAGATAAAAGCCGCAACTTCATTCAAAATGGCTTTCGTCCCCAAAAGACTACCTGCAAACACTGTTTCAGAAGCAGGGATACCCATCAACCAAGCGACAGGAGATAGAAAATATCCCATAATCAGCTGGAGCGTAACAGGATGTCCTCGAAGAAGGGGAAGGGTTCCCAAGATTTTATTAACGAGAGCAACCAGCGCCAAAGTTACCACCAGCATTGCAGCAATATTAAGCATCAAGCGCATACCATCTGCTGTGCCTTGAGAAATGGCGTCCATAGAATTGGAAAAATTGTAAGGCGCCACGATATGGCCCGATGTTGTGTCACCCGTGTGGGGAACCATGATGCGAGACACAACAACAGCTGCAGGGATGCTGATAATCGAAGCGGTTAAAATATGGGCGACAGGATCGACAATGGTTTTTTCCAAAATGGTACTATAAAGGACCATTAGGCTAACAGAAGTTGTAGCCATACCGGCTGTCATTACTGTAAAGAGTTCACTGCGCGTAAATTGGCGCAAATAAGGCTTTACAAGGAGCGGCGCTTCTGTTTGGCCAAAAAAAATCTTGGCAGCAGCACAAACGCCCAGTGCACCACCAACCCCCAAAATTTTTTGAAAAACCCACGAAAAACCCTCCACAATGATGGGTAAAACGCGCCAATGAAATAAGAGCATGGCAAGAGCACTGATCACCATAATCATCGGCAAAGCTTGAAACATAAAAATGAAAGTATGGGAACCAGTTTTCACCGCAAAGGGAACCTCCCCTCCCCCCAAATAACCGAAGACAAAACTTGTGCCTTCTAGCATGGACTCTTTAAGAGCATTCACACCGCAGGAGATCCATAAAAAAAAATCCCGAATTAATTTTACTTTAATGATAACTGCGGCAAGGGCAAATTGGGCCCCAAATCCTAGAAACGCCGCTTTAAAATTGACTAACCGTCTGTTTTCACTCAACAACCAACCTAAGCCTATAAAGACACAAACACCTAACATTCCTTGAAAAATCAAAACGGTTTCATTCATGAAGACCTCTTTTTTCTAACATCTAACAACTACAAAGCTTACCAAGGTCGGAATTCACAAGACCTCCCCCCATTTAAATAAACCAATTTTTCACACAGATCTAGCAAAAAGTATGTTATAGGGTAAGGAAATCATTTTCCTTCATGAAAAAAGTGGGACTTTATGAACCTGGCCCTAGATTTACCATCCTTTTTTTTAGGTTTTTTTCTTTCAAGTTTGGGTTTGTTGGGATTTCTACGCTTTTTTTCTTCACGCGCCAAAAGTAGTTTAAAGGCTGCAATTTCTGCAGCAACTGATGCGCAACAACAGCTGGAAACTGCACAGCAACACCTTCAAGATAAAGAGATGCGTATTCAGATTTTGGATGTTCATGTTAAAAGAAATCAAGAACAATTTGAAGAACGGCTTGCTTTTTTAAGCACCTCCCAAGAAAGTCTTGAAAAGCACCTCAAGGCTCTGTGTGGAGACGCCTTACAAGCAAACAATCAGTCGTTTTTAACGCTAGCCCAGACGGTTTTAGAAAATTTCCAAACCAGCACTAAAGGGGCTTGGTCTCACCATCACCACGAGATAACCCAGCTGCTCACGCCTTTATCCCAGGCGCTTCAGCAAGTTGACACAAAAATTCAAGCGTTGGAGAAGGCGCGTGTTGGAGCTTACGAAGGCCTTCAAGCCCAAATTTATAATTTAATCCAATCTCAACAAGATCTCCACGGCCAGACTGCTCAACTGACCCAGGCTTTGAAATCTCCCCAAACACGAGGGCTGTGGGGAGAGATTCAGCTAAAACGGGTTGTAGAAATGGCAGGCATGCTCCCCTATTGTGATTTTCGTGAACAAGTTTGCCTCTCTGATGAAATGGATAAACGCCAGCGCCCTGATTTGGTTGTGAATCTCCCGGGAAAAAGACGCGTTATCATTGATGCAAAAGTCCCTTTAACAGCTTATCTAGAGGCTTTGGACACGAAGGATCCAAACGTTCGCACAGAAAAAATGAAAGAACATGGCAAACAGCTCCGCCTTCATATGAAGAAATTAGCGGCCAAAGCCTATTGGGAACATCTGCACCCATCGCCAGAATTTGTCCTGCTTTTCTTACCTAGCGAAGTCTTTCTAGGACCTGCCCTTGAACATGACCCAGGACTTTTGGAATATGGCTTTGAATCCAATGTCATGCTTGCAACCCCCACAACCCTCATCACCCTCTTACGTTCCATAGCCTTTGGATGGCGAGAGGAAAAATTAGCCAAAAATGCAGAAGCCATCCGAGAGCTTGGAAAAGAGCTATATAAGCGCCTACAGGATATGTTGCAGCATTTTTCAAACGTAGGACGTCACCTGCAAGCCACAACCCACGCCTATAACCAATCCGTTGGCTCTTTTGAGAGCAGGGTTCTTCCAGCAGCACGTCGATTTCAAGAGCTTGGTGTTGTTTCCCAAGAAAACAGCCTCTCATCCATCTCGCCTCTTGATTTAGAACCTAAAAAAATGACACATTTAGGCTCATGAACTTAAACAATGATAAGGGGAGCTGCCATCTTATGTCCATATCTCGACCTAGTTTTTATCAAGCACTTTTGGCCTTGATACTCCCTGTTTTTTTTGGAGCAGCTGAGGCTGCAGTTCAGCAAAATGTTACAAAAAAGAACCAGGGACCTACCGTTTTAACAATTTTTCCAGAAAATTTAAACCTCACCCTTGTGCTTGACCGCAGAACAGTCCATTTGTTGGAAGGAGATACGCGACTTTCCGTTTATCAACTCCCCAAAGATTTAATACCAGATTCTTTAGTTCTTCGTTGTTTAGAAGGAAGCGACCTGGAATTTACAGAAAAAAATTTTTCTTCAAAAAAGCTTACCCACGAAGGTCTATTAGAAAAATCTATCGGCGAGCAAATCAAAGTTATTCACGTTGATGTGCGGACGGGGGAACAACACACCCTCAAAGGGCGTCTTTTAGCTATAAATGGCAAAAAATCGTTGGTAGATCATGGAAATCATATAGCGCTCGTCAACTCAGAAGATATCGTTTTTGAAAAAATTCCCCTAAATTTTTCTCTTCAACCTGTGATGCAAGTGCGGGTCAAAGCTTTCCGAGAGAAAGATTATCGAATTGAGTTTGTTTACCTTACAAAAGGCATTGCATGGGAAGCATCCTATACCATAGACATGCACCCCAAACGCAATGAACTAAGTATGAATGGGTGGGTACATTTAAAAAATACAAGTGATGTAGATTTCACAAAAGCAAAAATTCAATTAGTAGCCCCCTTGGAATTAGCAAAACTTCCCTCGGATATGAATTTCCATGAACCCAACACCTATCCCTTAAAAAATTCCATCAATCTTTATGCAGGCATGACGAAAAACGTTGCGTTTCTTTCGGTAAAAAATATCCCTGTAACCCGCAGCTATCAGATCTATTTACCCAAAGATATCCATGTGAACCGGGCCGGAGGACTTTTGAGTTTACCCGTCCAGATTTGGCTCTCCCTTATCAATTCATCAGCTAATGGCTTGGGGATTCCACTACCGGCAGGTAATGTTGAAATTTATGGACGTAACCAAAAAGACAACCCCTTTTACATTGATCAAACTAAAGTAGACCATACGCCTGTTCAGGCCTCTCTCAGCTTTCCTCTTGGGCTTTCTTCAAAAATCAAAGCGGAAATGCAACAAACAGACTTTCGCCAGTTAGGTGAAAAGGTTTTAGAATCTGCTTATCGTGTAGATCTAACAAATCCAACTGAAAATGCCGTACCTGTGGTAGTAGTCCAAAAGGTAGAAGGAAATTGGTTACTTTCTCGAGAAAGCCACACCTCTCAATCAGATGAACGTCAAATCCGCTGGCTCTTAACAGTTCCTGGCAGGCAAACCGTTTCTTTGCGCTATCGGGTCCGCTTGACAGATTGGAAATAAATTTTTGTAAAAAATTAAGAATCTGTTTTCACACTTTAAAAAAGCTGTGCCAATGATGGGATAGGAGGCCTAGAGATGGCCTATCCAAGCGATATGAATGATAAACAATGGGCTTTGATCAGGAATCGTTTTGATATAAGAAATTATGGAAAGAGCCTTAAATACGGTAAAAAAACCCTGAAAAATGCGGTGTTTTATATAGCTAACACCTTAAAAATGATCATATATCATTTTTTTTGGAGGATGAGCACGTTGAAACTAACCCCATCGGGCCTTGCGCAGGGACGACACCTTCCTGTGGACGAGAGGGGCTTTTGAGTCTCATACGCTATGAACGTTTCCAGAGAAAAAAGCTTGCGTTTCAAGGCAGGTTCTGTTATTCGAATCTAGAAGGGGACCCAAGAAGATGAATGCCTATTTTTAGGTGTCGGTTCTCGTTTGAAGAGGGAGGGATTTAGCCTTTTCCTCTGCAAAAGTTCGTATAAGTATAAAGCGGTCGTGGCGGAACTGGTAGACGCGCAGCGTTGAGGTCGCTGTGGGAGAGATCCCGTGGAAGTTCGAGTCTTCTCGACCGCACCAGCCCACTCTCAGGGGAAATGGGTTGGCGCGGTCTTTGGAACCTGTGGTAGAAATAGATAATTTTGGTGTTTTGTTACCTCTGTTTGATGGGAGAGTACGCGTATGTCTTCAGATACGTTTTTGAAAGCAGCCCTTGAGTATCATCGACAACCTGTTCCGGGTAAGTTGAAAGTTGTGGCGACCAAACCTTTGGGAACCCAAAAAGATCTGGCGCTTGCTTATTCTCCTGGTGTTGCAGCGGCTTGTGAAGCCATTGCAAAAGATCCTTTAGAAGCAGCTTCTCTTACAACCCGCAGCAATCTGGTCGCGGTTGTGACCAATGGTACGGCGGTGTTGGGCCTGGGAGCGATTGGCCCGCTGGCAGCCAAGCCTGTGATGGAAGGCAAAGCGGTTCTTTTTAAAAAATTCGCGGGGCTTGACGTTTTTGATTTGGAAATCCAAGAAAATAACCCTGAGAAATTGGTGGATATCATCGCCAGCTTAGAGCCCACCTTTGGGGGGATTAACCTGGAAGATATCAAAGCGCCTGAATGTTTTTACGTGGAAGAAAAACTGCGGGAACGCATGAAGATCCCCGTTTTTCATGACGATCAGCATGGAACGGCCATCATCGTTGCAGCCGCCGTGTTGAACGGCTTGCGTCTTGTGGGCAAAGATATTAGCCAAGCGAAGTGTGTGGTTTCTGGGGCAGGGGCTGCCGCGCTATCTTGCTTAGATTTAATGGTGGCTTTTGGGTTGAAGCGAGAAAATATTTATGTGGCAGACCAAGCCGGCATTCTCTATGAAGGGCGCGCTGAAAAAATGGATGCTTACAAGAACCGTTATGCCCAAAGGACGGATGCGAGAAAATTAGCAGACGCCATGCCGGGGGCTGACATCTTTCTAGGACTTTCCGCAGCAGGGGTGGTGACCCAGGATATGGTGAAAGCCATGGCGCCTTCTCCGCTTATCTTAGCGCTCGCTAATCCTGTGCCAGAGATTTTACCGGAGAAGGTGCGGGAAGTGCGAGACGATGCGATCATTGCAACGGGTCGTTCAGACTATCCCAACCAGGTCAACAATGTGCTGTGCTTTCCTTATATTTTTCGGGGTGCTTTGGATGTGGGGGCAACGCAGATTAACGAAGCCATGAAGATGGCGTGCGTGCAGGCCCTTGCAGATTTGGCTTTGGCAGAGCCCTCCGACGTTGTAACCTCAGCTTATGGGGGGGAAGAACAGCATTTTGGTCGTGAATACCTCATCCCTAAGCCTTTTGACCCAAGGCTCATCACCCAACTTGCACCGGCTGTTGCAAAGGCCGCGATGGAAACGGGGGTTGCAACACGCCCGATTGATGATTTTGAGGCTTATCACCAGAGCCTTTCTGAATTTGTGTTTCGCTCAGGGATGATCATGAAACCGGTGCTTGCCAGCGCAAAGCGTGATCCTAAGCGTGTTGTGTATGCAGAAGGAGAAGATGAGCGCATTTTGCGGGCTGTTCAAACAGTTGTGGATGATGGGATTGCGTATCCTATTTTAATCGGGCGCCGTGAGGTGGTTTCTATGCGCCTCAAAAAGCTGGGGCTTCGGTTGAACTTAGACAAAGATTTTGAGCTAGTTGATCCAGAAAATGATAGCCGTTATGGGGATTATTGGCGGGCTTACCACCAATTGATGGAGCGTAAAGGGATTACGCAAGATCATGCAAAAACCATTTTGCGCACAAACACAACCGTGATTGCAGCGTTGATGACCCAAAAAGGCGATGCGGATGCTGCGTTGTGTGGCCCTGTGGGGCGTTATGAGCAGCATTTGGTGCATCTAAAAGACATCCTAGGGCTTACCCCCAACAACCGTGTGGCGGCTGCTCTAAGTGGCATGGTACTGGAAAAAGGATTCTTTTTTTTCTCAGATGGATATGTGAATCATACGCCAAATGCAGATGAAATTGTTGAAATCACCATGATGGCGGCCCAGCATCTTCGGAATTTTGGACTTGTGCCAAAGATTGCGCTGTTGTCTCATTCTAATTTTGGCTCTTCTTCCAGTGAATCTTCTGGAATGATGCGCAAAGCACTGGAAACCTTAACTTTATTGATGCCAGATGTTGAGCTAGAAGGGGAAATGCATGCGGATGCGGCCCTTAACCCTGAGATTCGGCAGCGGATTTTCCCTAATTCTCGCCTGAAGGGCGTTCCTAATTTGTTAATTTTTCCCCAGCTAGAGTCTGCGAACATTGCGCTTAATATCGCTAAAGTTTTAGGGGATGGTCAGCCTCTTGGCCCCATTTTGCTGGGGTTGCAAAAACCAGCTCATATCTTAACACCCTCGGTCACCTCTCGGGGCATCGCGAATATGACCGGGATTGCAGTGGTGGATGCCCAAAAACACAAAAATGAGCAAACTTTTTATTTCTCCCAAGAAGATATGCAACTTGAACAGGGGGGGTAATGGAGCGACAATCTTCTTTTTCTGATTCCCATCAAGAGGGATATTCAAACCATGATCTAAACCATCTGGTGGCCCTGCTTGAAAAATCATTTGAAGAAGCAAACGTTTCTCCCCAGCCCCCTGAGCAATTATCTGAAATTGTTGAACTGCTTGATGCGCTTCACCCTTCTGATACGGCGCGGCTTATTCAATACCTTCGAGGGGATCACCGCTTACAGCTGATGGGTTTGTTAAGAACACGTCTTAATCCAGAAATCTTAAGTTTCCTGGATGAGACAGTTCGAAGTGAAGTGCTCAGCTTTTTGGGGACAGAAGAGCTTGCAGAAGCCCTTGCTCGTCTGGAAAGTGATGATGCGTTTTTGATCCTTGAAGAGCTGGAAGAAACCAGGCGCCAAGAAGTTTTAGAAGCATTTTCTTCCAAGAATCGTGCTATTTTTGAAGAAATCCTAACCTATCCAGAAGACAGTGCAGGCCGCCTAATGCAACGGGAATTGGTTGCAGTTCCCTCATACTGGACGGTTCAGCAAACCCGCCAATTTATCTTGGAAAACAAAAACCTTCCGGAGCATTTTTATAACGTTTTTATTGTAGATCCAAAGCACCACCCGCTAGGGGTTGTTCCTTTGAGCAAGCTGTTAACCACAGCTCCTGAGGTGTCTTTGATAGAGGTAATGCAAGCAGATTTGCATCGGATTATGGCGACGGTTGACCAAGAGGAAGTGGCTCAAATTTTTCGTCAATATTCTCTTGTTTCTGCGCCCGTGGTGGATGCATCCGGGCGGCTTTTGGGAATCATTACCGTGGATGATGTGGTGCACGTTATCGATGAAGAAGCCGAAGAGGACATCATGCACCTTGCAGGTGTTTCAGAGTCAGACTTTTACGCGCCCATTTTCACTACCAGTTTTGCCAGAATTCGTTGGCTTTTGGTGACGCTGATCAACACGCTGATCGCATCTGGCGTCATTTCCCAATTTCAAACAACCCTTGAGAAAAAAATTGCCGTGGCGGTGTTGATGCCGATCGTGGCGGCGATGGGGGGGAATTCTGGTATGCAAGTGGTGACGGTGACCGTTAGGGCGTTGGCTACCCGGGAATTGGATACGGCTAACATGTTGCGAGCCATTTGGAAAGAAATTTCCGTGGCGCTGCTGAATGGTCTTTTTTTCGCGTGTTTGTTGGGCATTTTGATAGCAGCTTGGTTTCATGAGGTTCAGCTGGGGATCGTCTTGGGAGGGGCCATGATGTTTAACATGCTTTGGGCAGGGATTGCCGGAACCAGCTTGCCGATCCTCGTTCATCGTCTGGGGATGGACCCAGCCCTCAGCGCAGGGCCTCTGTTAACGACTACGACAGATGTTTTTGGGTTTGCTATTTTTTTGACGCTGGCAACCTTCTTTTTGTGAGAAGGGGTTGAGTTCTGTTAATACCACTTCCCCATTAAAATTTTTTAAATACCTTTTATAAAAGCATCCGCCTTTGTCACGGTATTTCAGAGCGTCCTTGGAATCTAAGTTTCTATCCCAAAATGGCATAAATTAATAATTGAAAAATCTTTTAGGGATACACTATAATAACTTGAATTTATTATAGAATTTGAGGCGTTATGTATAACAGATTGACCCAAAAGGTGCTGTTAAAGCTTGCTTTTATTGTCTCTATGACACCTTATCTTGCTCTGGCAGGATCAGATTCTAAAATCAATCAAGCCACCGATGAAACAAACGACCCCACCCACGCAGTGGCTGCACCCCTTGCTACGCCTGCTGGCCAGCTGTCCTTTGAGATGATTCCCTCAGAGATCATTAAATTGATCCTTGAGAAGCTTACAAACCCTGATCTTCAAAACATGCGTTTGGTTGAGAAAAAACTGAGAGATTTGCTCACGCAGCTTTTCACCGACATTAAAATCCCAAGCAACATCCCAGACGTAGGACAGTTTAAAAAATTCCTTAAAGATTTAACAACGGTTAAATTTTGGGAAGACAAAAAGCCTTCAGAAGCTTTCGTGAACCTCTTTCGCCACGTGCCGATAAAAAATCTAGACCTAACATGGCAACAGATCAGCCCAGAGGGCATCAAAACCCTAGGTCCCATTTTGCCCTTTTCTCTTGAAACACTTAACTTGAACCATAACAACATTGGAGACAAAGGAACAAAAGATTTTGCCCAAAATCTTCCAGCTACCCTTATTCAGCTTTCTTTGAGCTATAACAACATGGGAAGCGAAGGCGCCAAAGACTTGGCTCAACACCTTCCAGCTACGCTTAAAAGGCTTTACCTGGGCCATAACAACATTGGAGACGAAGGGGCAAAAGCCCTCGCCCAAAGGCTTCCAAGTACGCTTACATGGCTTTACTTGAGTGCTAACAACATTGGAGACGAAGGGGCAAAAGCCCTCGCCCAAAGGCTTCCAAGTACGCTTACATGGCTTCACCTTAGTGCTAATAACATTGGAGGCGAAGGGGCGAAAGCCCTCGCTCAACACCTTCCAAGTACGCTCACATCGCTTTACCTAAGTGCTAACAACATTGGAGACGAAGGCCTAACCGCTTTATTGGGGGCAATCCCAAGCACAGATTTAAAAGGTCTAACTATTTCTGTGCCCAAAACCTCGCCTCTCCGGGAGCAATTCAATACTCTCCGCAACAGGAACGGTGCGCTTGTCCAGGTAAGCTTCCGGTAAGCTGGCACATCTTTGGGAAGCGTTCGCGCAAGCGGGCGCCTTTGCTCAGATGCCGCTTTCTCGTAGCGGGAGAAAGCGGATCGGGTGGTCGGCTGATGGATGCGTCACCATGTGACCTTGTACTCTGCTTCGCCTCTTTAGCTTTATCGAATACAGCAGACCCATTATAAATTGCGCATGCGTCACTTCGTCGCTCATGTACCATTTTGTACACATCGCTCCTTGTTTCTGTGCGCAACTTAAATGGGAACTGCTATAGACCTCTTGTCGAACCCTTTTATGGGCTGATGGGTGCGTCACCAAGGGTTATATCTCGTGCTCAGATCCTCATGTACCCTAAGTACGACTGAAGGTCTTGCGCTCCGTTAGTTCTTGCCTCCCAGTTCCCTAAAAGTGGTTTCGAAAGAGGTCTAGTGCTATAATCTTATCAACGTGCTGCTTGAGTCTCATTGCATATGAACCTATACACAGAGGTAAAAAAACCTTTACATCTAAAAGAATTTTATTAAAATACCCTTAAATAATAAGGGGATTTAAAAAGTTGCTCATTAAAAAGTCGTGGTACCATGCATGGATTTTAGCGGTTCTTGCAGGATGTGGTGCCGAGAAAGCAGAAAAACCCGTCACCCAAGGGCCAGCCTCTTATTTAAACAAAAAACGCGAAGCTTCTCCCTGCTATGGTTATCTCCAGCAGGCTAAACAGAAAATCAAAAAAGGCAAGCTTTCTGAGGCCTCACGTCTTATTAATGTTGCGCTTCAAAGCTATCCCCGTATGGGTAAGCTTCACTTGATGAATGGGCTGATTTATGAAGCCATGATGGATAAAGGTGCAGATGATAAATCTGAGCTGGTGACCGTTGCTTATGAGACTGCTTTCTCGCTGGATCCAACAGATTTTCATGCCGCCTATTTCATGGGGCGTTTTAAGCTGAAGAAGAAAGATTACATTGGCGCTCAAGATTTTTTGGCTCAGGCCTTGCTGCTGAACCCAGACGACACCACGGCGCTACATGATTTAGCTGTTGCGTCTTATTATGCCCAAGATCTGGAGGTGGCCCGGGGAAGTGTAAAAAAGCTTTTATCCCTGGTCAGCAATAAAAAAGCTTCGCTCAAACCGCTTTTCTATCGAACGGCTGCCATGGTGTTTGCGGCAACGGGTGAAAAAGAACAGGCCCAGAAAAATTTGGCTCACCTGGTCAACTTGGTTGGGGGCAAAGACCCAGATATTCACTTTTTAAAGCGCCGGATGGAAGATTGGTTTCATTCCCACACCCACCCGAAGCGGCTTCAGCCCATTGCTGATGAGGATAGTAGTACAGCCCCTTTTGGTGGAGATCCATCCGCTCAGCCATTGCAAAACCCAGCTCAGCAGCCTCGGCAAGGAGGGCACGGAGCCCTGCCCCAAGGAGCCGCCCCCGAAAAACCCGAAAAAGAAACTCAGCATGTGGTGATTTTGGATTGTTTTCTCCTGAGGGTCAGCGAAGAGACCGCTACATCTAAAGGCTCTAACATTTTAAATAATTTTACGGTGAGCCTGAAGCCGCAGTCTGCTGAGTATAATATGGTGAAAACAGGTGGTATTCCAACCCTTACCCAAACGTTTAATCGCAGCATCACTTGGAGTACAATTCTATACAATCTCAACATCGCTAACGCGGTGGACAAGCGCATTGAAGTGATTGCGCGGCCAACCCTCAGCACCTATGAAAAGAAAAAATCGACTTTCTTTTCAGGGAACACCATTAGAGGAGGAATCTCGGGTACCACAGGAGGGAGTATCGGCGAGGTTCAAACAGGCATTACCTTAGAGGTGACGCCTTTGGAAGTTCAAGAAGACAAGAACAAAACCTTGTTGGATATTTCCCTGGAAGGTTCTATTTTAAGTGGCGAGCCGGTAAACGGATCTGCTTCCATTGCAAACCAGACATTTGAGATTTCTAAAACCAAGGCTACGACAACCCTGAAGCTGAAATTTGGGGAAACTGGGATGTTGGGCGGCATTTATGAGCGGGTCACCAAACAAGATAAAGATGGTGTCCCCCTTCTCCAGGACATTCCTTTTCTGCAATACCTTTTTTCCCAAGAGACCACGTCTGATTTGCGGAAATATGTGGTCTTTTTTGTAACCCCTCGGAATGCGAAAATTGTGAGGGATGCGATGAAATCCCCCTCAAGCATTGAGGCGCGGCGGAAAGAACAGCCAAATGTTCGAGAACTGCTTGCGAAGGGATGTGGTTGGGACCAGACGCCTTCCAATATTTCCATCATTTTTAAGGGGGTTGCAAAACTTAACCGAGAATTTAGGACTGGCGACGTTATTCCACTTTTTTGGGGGACAGAGCCAGATTGGGATACACACATCGAGCAAGTCAGCGCATTTCTTTATTTCTAAACGTTGCTCGGGACCTGCTTTAACCTAATTTTTCTCAGAAAAAACTTGACCCGGGCCCTAGACCCAGGTAGGACAGAATAGAGAAAGGCCGGGTGGCAGAGTGGTTATGCGGAGGACTGCAAATCCTTGGACGTCGGTTCGATTCCGGTCCCGGCCTCCATTTGATTTCGCTTTAGAAGGAGTTTTTTGGCGTGCTGGGGTTTGAGACAAAGAAATATGTGAAGGTTGCCCTTTCTTTCTTTTTTGTTTGCTTGAGCGGTTGCGGAACGTCTCCTTTGCCTAGAGCGCCTGGTCTCAATTATCTGGTAGCGCCTCAGATTCAACTTCGTGTTGGGCGACTTGAGATTGCTAAACGCTATGCGCCTCCTCAAAAGGATCCTTATGTAGATCACCTATTTGCGATGACACCTGCGGTGATGGTTCAACAATGGGCTCGGGAGCGGTTTGTGCCAGCGGGTGGTGCGGGACACGCTGTCATTACAGTGGAAGATGCTTCTGTCGTTGAAAAGCGGTTACCGTCCCAAGGGGGGCTCAACAACCTGTTCGCATCCCAGATGTCAGAGCGTTATGACGCGCGCGTTGTGGTGAAGATTGAAATTATGGATGAGAGGGGTTATCCAAAAAGCTATGCAAGGGCAACCGCTACGGCAACCCGAACCGTTTCGGACCAGATGACCTTGACCCAGCGCCAAGAAGCTTGGACTGCGCTGATGGAAGATTTGATGAACCGTTTGAACGAAGAAGTTGAAAAAAATATAAAAGAATATTTATCGATCTTTGTGGTTCTTTAAGGGAGAGACATAGTCTTTAAAAAATAATTAAAAAGGAAGGTTTACGATGTTTTTGGGTTTAAAAATTCGCATTCACCCGGAAGGGTATCTGTTTGTTTTTATGTGCGCTATCTTTGCGCTTTTCAGCTTACTGTTTTTGGGATCTTGGATGACATTTTTAAGCCTCCTGCTGACGGGTTGGTGCGCTTATTTTTTCAGAGATCCTGAGCGTGTTGGGCCTGTTGAAGAAAATGCGGTCGTAAGCCCCGCAGATGGCGTTGTCCAGATGATTACCCAGGTGGTTTCTCCCAAGGAGCTTAATCTTTCTTCAACGCAGCAATGGACAAGGGTTAGCATTTTCTTGAATGTCTTTGACGTGCATGTCAATCGTATTCCCTTTGCCGGTAAAATTCAGCATAAGCTGTATTATCCCGGAAAATTTTTGAATGCCTCCTTGGATAAGGCCAGCGAATTTAATGAGCGAAATTCTTTGGTGATTGACCTTGAAAAAGGGCAGCAGCTGATTTGCACCCAGATCGCAGGACTCATCGCTCGGCGCATTGTATGTAATGTGCGTGAAGGAGATATGGTGAAGCGTGGAGATAGCTATGGTATTATCCGTTTTGGAAGCCGGGTAGACCTTTACCTTCCTGAGGGGTGGCCTGTATTGGTGAAGGAAGGTCAGCGGATGATAGGTGGAGAATCGGTCATTAGTAAGGTTCCAAAGCTGAAATAGAAAGGTAGGGTGCCTTGGGAGATCCGTTGATGATTGTGCAACGTTTGAGGCCCTCTTCTAAAAAGAAGCTTCTGCGTGGTGTGGGCTCTGGGAAACACCCCAGGATGATGCAGCTTTTACCCAACATGTTTACCGTGCTGGCGCTGTGTACAGGTTTGAGCTCTGTTCGTTTTGCCCTTCTAGAACGCTGGGATCTTGCGGTCATAGCTATTTTGGTCGCAGCTATTTTGGATACGGTTGATGGAAGGCTGGCTCGATTTTTAGGTAGTGTGACAGATTTTGGCGCAGAGCTTGACTCATTAGCAGATGTCGTGAATTTTGGTGTGGCGCCTGCCGTGGTGATCTACCTTTACTCTCTCCATAACTGGACAGGTTTTGGGTGGGGCGTTTGCCTCTTTTTTTGCACGTGCATGGCATTACGCCTTGCGAGGTTTAATGTTCATCGCATGCTTCCTCTTTCGGCGCCTCCTGCCTTTGGAGCTGGTTTTTTTACGGGTGTCCCTGCACCGGCAGGGGCTTTTTTAGCTCTCCTTCCGCTGGTGGTAACGTTTATTTCTGAATCCATTGTGTTTTCTCCTTTTTGGTTTGCTTTTTTTATGACAGGAAGCTCTCTCCTGTTGATCAGTCGGGTTCCCACTTTTTCTCTTAAGAAAGTTAGGATTCCAACGCGAGCGATGATTCCATTTCTCGTATTTGTAGCTTTTTTCGCGGCGGCTTTGCTAAGTGCTCCTTGGGAAACACTTGCTTTTATAGGTTTTTTCTACATTTGCTCTATTCCAATAAGTTTTTTTTGGGTTCGAATTCAGCGAAAGAAAGCGTTACAAAAAACGGCATCCCCTGACTAATCCAGCGTTGTCCCAATTTTTTGAACAATTTTTGAAGCGACGCGGGATGCAATTTTACCGCATGTAGCTAAATCAAAATTATGTGTGTATCCATATAGAAAGCCGCCGGCGAACGCATCTCCTGCTCCAACCGTGCAGACAACTTTTTTGACTGCTTCAGCGGGTACAGTGTATACATCAGGTCCATGAACAATGAATGCACCTTTTTCTCCCATGGTGATGATAGAAAGATTGCCCATTTTTTGAGCCATTGTGATAACGTTAGACTTATCAGCAGGACTTCCCTTCTTATTTAGTAACTCGATAAATTCATCTTTTGTCCCAAAAACAAGATCAAAATGTTCAAGCATTTTATAAATGTCACGATGATATTGTCGAATAACAGAAGTATTAGCTAAGCTTAGCGCTGTTTTAACACCCTTTGATTTCGCAAAAATAATGGCCTGTTTTATGATGTCAAGACTATGTTTGGGCGCTTGCAAAATATACCCTTCCACCAAAAAAATTTTGGCTTTTGTGATCTCTTCTAAGGTAATACTCTTTTTTGTAAAGAGAGTAGGCCCCCCTAGATAGGAAGCCATAGCCTTTTCTCCAGCGGCATCACGAAAGATGTACACAGCAGCTGTGTCAACGTGATGGGTTTTTATAAAAAATTTGATACCTAATTGGGTCAATTTTTTTTTGATTGCCCTACCATTTTCATCTTCCCCTACATTGCTGATAAACGCCGTTTTCCCGCCTAATTTTTCAACAACTCTAATGGTGTTAGAAGCACTTGCTACGCCAATATGTTTGATAATGTTTATGCGATTTTTATGATTTCGAATCGTATCTTCAAAGTGTTGTTTTTGCTTGGAGTCAATTTTTTTAAAACCACCATGTTTAAGCTCTATTTTCTGCATCATCTGGTCGCAGATAGAAGTATCTTGGCATTCTACGAAAAAATTATTGATGGCGTCTCCAATCGCAATCACATCATAAATTTTTTCGCCTGGAAATCTGTTTTTTTCAGCAAAACCCTGTACGCAATGGACGCAACAGTGCAAAATTAGTAAAAATAAATTGAAAAAACGTTTTTGGGACACAAACATCTATGAAGATTATGCAAGAAGGCAGTAGGCGTCAAACTAAATTTTTAAATTAATTCAATGTATTTTCGGGGGTGTTGGACGCAAGCTATATAGAAAATCTTGGATAAATTTGTTACAGAATTTTTAGAACGCGTACAAAAAAGGGCTATATCCATCAGGTTTAAAAGGCTTAGACAAACGAGTACTGCTAAAAGTCCGTCAAATCGGTCCCAAAAACCACCGTGCCCTGGGATCAGCTGGCTTGAATCTTTGACGTTCCAGTGACGTTTAAGGGAGGATTCAAGCAAATCACCTAGCTGTGAGATTGTTACCAAAAAAGCCGTTTTTCCAATCCCTAGGATAAAAGATAGAAACGTTTCCAGGTGTTCTGGGTAAGTGAGAAAGCCTGCGACGGTTCCCAGGAGCATTCCTCCTGCAAAGCCTGACCAGGTTTTTTTAGGGCTGATACGAGGCGCTAAAAGCGGCCCCCCAAAAAATCTGCCTGAGAAATAAGCCCCTATGTCTGCGAAAACAACCAAGGCAATCAAATAAATTAAAAAATGCGGCGTTTCAGAGGGATGAAAAATCTGGCTTCCCCAAAAGGGAAGAAGATTTTGATGCATATAAAGCGCAGCTAACCCTAAATAAACAAAGCCTAAGCCAGCTAGAAATAGGTCTGTTCGCCTGCGCCAGAGGCGAAATTTCCAAATTAACATACCCAGCTCTAACCCCAGCAACAGGAATAACAAACCGATTAATATCGTATTGTAAGGAGAACCTTTCCACAAACAAAAGCTTGCAGGTAACAACAAGCCCAAGGCCCCAAGCAAGCGCATTTTCAGATCAGGCAAGCTAACTCCCATTCTTCTCATCCATTCCAAGCTTTTATATAATAGAATTCAACACCTTTATATCAAAAATTCCCTATTTAAAAAAGGGGACTGAAGTCTTACTTGACAAATGAGCGGTTTTCCTTCACAGTCCGAATTGAGAATGATTCTTAATTAGAATGAAAATATGGTATAAATAAGGGCATAGGACTGGAATGGGGCGGCGAGAACTTTTCATGGAGTGGGGATTTTTTAAACGCTTTGCTTGGATTTTATCAATTTTGGGCCTTTTATGGTGGGCGATTGAAAGGGTCTTATAGCATGAAACGTTCCCAGAGCAGATGGCACCGTTTTTTTTCTTCTTCCCATGAAAGTTCTCCCGAAGCGTCTGGTATTTTTCTCAAAAAATTAACTGTCTTTCGCCAACAAGTTCCCATCATTCAAAATCTTTCTGTTAAAATACCCCTAGGTTCATTAGTTGCAGTTGCCGGCCCCAATGGAGGAGGAAAATCGACCTTGCTCGACACCCTCGCGGATCCGAGCCATCTCCATTGGAAAGGTACCCTTAATCGAGGAAATTTTAACAAAAAATCGATCAGCTATCTGCCCCAGCGGTCTGGGATGCAGCGCCTGTTTCCTTTAACTGTTAAAGATGTTGTGTTGGGGGGGCTTTGGCATGAACTAGGCCTTTTCAGGCCTATGAAAACAGAGCACCAAGACCGTGTTTGTGACGCGCTAAAATTAGTGGGCCTTTTACGTTATGCGGATCATACCATGAATCAGCTTTCAGGCGGACAGTTTCAGCGCGTTCTTTTTGCACGGCTGGCGGTACAACAGGGTGACTTTTTGCTTTTAGATGAACCGTTTAATGGTGTTGACTATAAAACCCAAGAAGATCTTTTGAGTCTTATCCAGCAATGGCATGGAGAAGGCAAGACCATTCTAGCTGTGATTCATGACCTTGAATTGGTCGAACGTTTTTTCCCTAAAACCCTCTTGCTCGCCAGAAATTATGCTGTTTTTGGTCTGACCCAAGAGGTTCTTCAGCCTTCTTGCCGGGAAGAGGCGCTGCATCGCGCTTTGGCCTGGGAAGGAAGCCTATGTTGCCGAGAATTTAGCTAAAGATTTTAAAGATGATTGACCTGTTAACACATTTATACGCCCTCCTTTGGAAACCGTTTGCTGATTTTCTTTTTTTGCAGCGTGCCCTTGTGGGTTGTCTTGCATTATCATTAAGCTGTGGTCCTGTGGGCGTTTTTCTCATCTTGCGGCGCATGAGCCTTATTGGGGATGCCCTTTCCCATGGATTACTTCCAGGGGTAGCTCTCGCCTTTTTCTTTTATGGTTTTGCGATGTTGCCCATGACAATTGGGGGAATGGTGGCCGGTTTGTTGGTGGCTTTGCTAGCAGGGGTTGCCTCTCGCAATACCCTTCTCAATGAAGATGCAGCATTTGCAGGTTTTTACCTCATCTCCATGGCGTTGGGTGTTTTGCTGATGTCTCTCCATGGCAGCCAAGTAGATCTTATGCATGTTTTATTTGGAACAGTGCTTTCTATTACCTCGCCTACTTTACTCTTGCTAGGAACTGTTACAACTATCACGCTCATCCTATTTGCCATCATTTATCGTTCCTTGGTGTTGGAATGTTTTGATCCCCAATTTTTTAGAGCCATGAGTGGTAAGGGCGCTTGGATTCATTTTTTGTTCCTTATGCTTGTCACCCTTAACCTGGTCGCAGCCTTCCAGGCTTTAGGAACCCTCATGGCGTTGGGTATTTTGCTGTTACCAGCCATAACGGCGCGTCTTTTGTGCCGACAGGTTTGGCATTTGTGCGTTGTGGCCGTTGGGATTGCGTGTCTTTCCAGTTATGTAGGTCTTCTATTTTCCTACCATTTTGCTTGGCCTTCAGGCCCCTCCATTGTTTTGGTAGCCGGTTTATTTTATGGTTTAGGATTGATGCGTGTGATGCTTCCCCGTTTGCTAAAACCTGCTTTTGTCGCTGGAATACTCCTTTGCTTCCCCCAAATGGGTTGGGCAGGGGATCCTCACCCTTCTAAACCAAAGGTGGTGGTCAGCTTTAGTATTTTAAAAGATTTCGTTTATCAAATTGCAGGGGAGAGGGTACAGATAGACAGCTTGGTTGGCCCGAATGCGGATGCGCATGTTTATGAACCCCGTCCCCAAGACGTTCAAAAAATCCAAGAAGCAGATTTAATCATTTTAAATGGGTTTGGTTTTGAGCGGTGGATGAAACAGCTTTTGTTAGCATCCGGCTATCAGGGGGTTGTTATTACCGCTTCTGACGGGGTTCCGCCGCGCTGTTTGGACGCTGGGGGAGGAAATAAAGCTATAGACCCCCACGCTTGGCATAATGTTCGCTATGCCCAGATTTATGTTAGCAACATCGCCCAAGGCCTTGAGCACATTTTCCCTTCGCATCATAAGGTATTTTCACAAAATGCGCAGCGTTACCACAGGCGCTTAAAAGCGTTGGACCAGTGGATCCACAAAATGCTTCAAGCAGTTCCGTTGGAGCGCCGGCGCGTCCTCACGAATCATGACGGATTTGGCTATTTAGGGGATGCTTATGGTATTCATTTTGTGTCTCCTTTGGGTTTAAGCACCGAAGGCGAAGCTTCTGCTCAGGTAGTAGCTTCTCTCATTTCCCAAGCACGGCAAGCAAACATTACAGCTTGTTTCTTCGAAAACATCTCCAACCCGTGCCTGGTGGAACAAATCGCGAAAGAAGGAGAGTTGACCATAGGTGGCCAACTCTATTCAGATGCGCTTTCTTCCTCCACAGAGCCCGCTTCGACCTACGAAGCTATGATGCATTACAATGTGGAGCGACTTGTGCGAGGCATGCTCGCTGATTCTGCCGAATCTTCTACTTTGTCTGGAACATAATATCTTCGTTGAAACCTCCCCGTGGTGCTCCTGTCCTGTTGGAAGGGCTGATATTTGGAACTGGATCCGTTGGCGTTTGGGGGCGCTCTATTTGAAAATCTCCGAAAGGCCTTACCGGACGTGGATCATCTTTTTTATCCGTAATTGCTGCAGAAGCAGTTCTGACAACATTCACCAGAATTAAAAAAATTAACGAAATTTTTTGTGCCTTTTCCATCGCATTATTCCTCCTTTTTTTCGAAAAACCATCAAAAAAACTAAATCATGAGGCTATGCTTATTCTTAATTATTATCACCACAATCTTTACAAAAATAGTCTATATGGAAAATCTTAAAAAAGAGATAAAATGAAAAAAGTGTAAAATTTTGCAAGAACCTGTCCTCATAAATGAGCGCGCCCGCGCCCTTTCTTATCATCCCCCTGTGTTGTGTCATCCCTGCCCCCCTGGTGTTGTGTCATCCCCGCGTAGGCGGGAATCCAGACAAATCCTATCACCTGGAACTTCTACTGAAGCGTCATTTTTTTAGATTTTTCCTGGATCCCCGCCTACGCGGGGATGACAAAAAGAAAAGGCACAGGGATGACAAAAGGTGCTTATTTTTTTACGCCCTAAATACGCACTCTTTTTTAGGCCTGCTTGAAAAATTTAGGAAACCGCTACTGAAACCCACTCCAAAAAACTTGCTACGGCTGCTTTCTTCCGAATCTGACCGGATTCACAAGGAGAGCGTCCCCAGGCGATTTCCCACAACTTGTATAACAAATTCTTTGCCCAATGCATAGATTTTATTTTTGCACTTGGTAAAAACGTGTCAAAGGTATGTTCAACCATTTTGTAAAGAAAAAGAAGAGGATGATACCTTCCGCAATCAAGAAAAAAGTTCCCAAAATCCTACTAAAAGAGGGGGTTTCTAAGCAACAAGTCAGTAAAATTTGGGTTCCTTGGAGGACAACAACGGTCAGCACGCACACGACTGATAACCTTAAGAAAAATCTACCCGAAGCAGCTGTAATTCCGAGGGTTCCACGCTTAGCTAAGATCACAGCCAATAAAACCGCATCCACCCACGCAGCTCCAGATGTTGCCAAAGCAATCCCTACGTGATGCCAAACTCCCATGAGGGCAAGACTTAACCCAAGGTCAACGATGATACTACAGGCCCCTGCCCACAGAGGCGTTTTGGTATCCCCCTCGGCAAAAAAGCGGCTGCTCAGCACTTTGGCGATCACGTAAGCGGGCAATCCAAGGGCATAAGCTCTTAATGTTTTTGCGGTTTCTAGCGTGTCAGTCGCTTTAAAAGCACCATGTTCAAAAATACTCGCAACCAATGGTTTAGCAAACAGCAGCAAACACAGCATAGAAGGCAAGCTAAAAAAAAGTGATAATTCTATGGCCATCAATTGGCTTGTTTGGGCTTGTTCAAATTGGTTGGAGCGAATTTGTTTGGATAGCATAGGGAGTAACACGGTGCTCACTGTAACCCCAATGACACTTAAAGGCAGCTGATTAAGACGATCAGCGAACCCTAGATAGGCGATGCTCCCAACAGGCAACCAAGACGCTATAAACATTCCCAAAAATAAATTGACATTGCTGATGCCAGAACCCAAGGCTGCAGGCCCCATTTTTAAAAAAAAATTTCTCAAATGAGGGGTCCATTGTGGACGAACAAGCTTCAAAAAAAAACCAATTTTCCAAGCAGGAACCATGACCCAAAGCAGCTGGGCCAAACCAGAAAGCCCGATGGTAAGGGCAAATATATAGCCTGGTTTTGAAACGGACGTATGCATTCCTAAAACAAACCCTACAATAAAAATATTACCTATCAGGGGGGACGAAGCAACTGCTGCAAAGCGTTCGAGAGAATTTAAAACCCCCCCATAGAGGGCTGTCAGAGAAATGAAAAGGATGAAAGGGAAAGTAACCCGAGTGAACTGGATCAGATAATCCATCCGTTCTGGGGTTTTAACAAAACCAGGCAAGAGCACAGGCATAATTTCTGGCAAAAAAATCTCAACCAGCAAAACAAGCAGAACCAGAACCGTCAGGAGAAGGGTAAAGGCATGTTCCGCAAAAGTTTTGGCCTCTTCTGTTTTCCCCGAGGCCAGAAGGCCAGAAAAAATGGGCACAAAACAGGCGTTAAAAGCTCCTTCTGCAAATAATCTTCGAAAAAATGCAGGAAGACGTACAGAAAGAGAGAGTGCATCTGTAACAGCCCCAGCTCCTAAAAAAGAGGCTGTAAGAAGCTCTCGAACAAACCCACCTAAACGACTAAGAATCGTGTAACTACTTACGGTAAAAATAGACCGAAAAAAAGACATAAGGCGCGTCTTCCCCAACGATAAATAGTCTCACCAAGGGTCCAGTTTACAGCTTTTATAGAATATTTCAAGGGATGATAAGGGAAATTGACGCTTGCACCGTCTTTTCAAGTGGCTTAGCATCACCGTTTGCCAGAAGTCGATGGAGACAAACAAGTCTACATTGCAGGTAAAAATTTAAAAGGAATTGCTGGTTTTAAGAAAGAAGAAATTTCCCCAGAATAAACCTGTCCTTTGGCCATGTCCAACTTCAATACCGGAGCCCCTTCAGCAAAATTCAATTTACGTAAATCAACCCAAAATGTGTTGGGGCGTGTTGAAGAATCGAAGTAGTAAACTAAATTTTTTTGATCAGCGATGGTGCGCCAAAGGGTAGAGGCAATATTGGGTTCATTAGGCGTTGTAATGCCCAGAGGTACGCTAACGGATCGAATAACACTTAGCACACTTGCAACGGCTTGGTTATCATAAGTTTGGCTTGGGACACTTTGAATCAGATTTTTATCAACGGCCTGCGGAATGGCGCCAATATAAAACGAAGTTCGAGCAAACCGGTCTGCAGCTCGGTTCGTTCCTGGCAAAAAGACACTCCCGCCAATTTTTTTCCAATATGCATCTAATGCAAGCTGCTCATCATATAAAGGTGAGTTGGTCATCACCTTATATTTCTTATCATGGTAAATGATAAGCTCACCTTTGACATATTGAAAAATAGCTGAATCACCTGTGGAATCCGACAGGGATAGGTGTAAACTGCTGGCTGCCCCATTAGGCAAAGTAGGCGCCACAATCTGGAAAGGTCTTGTTTTCATTGCAGCAACAGCTTCCGCGACCGTAGCAAAATTGTCCAGTGCATACTGTCCCCAAAGGCTGATAGACAAGCGTGGGCGAGCAGGAGAGGCTGTGCCATAGTCAGATTCTGCCAGGTAAAGCAAATTCATAACTAATCCCTTTTCATTCATGCCATCAGCACTACCGACATTATAGCCTGCGGTGATGACGCTGCCATATTTTGCTTTCCATTGCGCTGAACCTGTGCCTGCTTCACCAGTGCGTTCAATGCCTCTAGGAAGGACCCAGATTTCCGATCCCATGTATTCGTTCCAATCCATGGAGCGGCCCGTAATGACCACATTATCTGAGCCAGTAAACAGGGCTCTGGTACAAGCATGGAGAGGCTCTGAAACCAGCATGCTTAAACCGGCAACACCTAGCATTAATTTTAATGTTTTAAATCTCTTCATGTCGGATCCTTGAAAAATAATTTTGATAATACATTGTAAAATAAAGAAGTTTAATATTTTCCTAATGAATGATATCAAATTGGGGTTAAGTCAGCTTTGCAGATTGAAGAGAGGCAATTTTTTTGATATTCCTAGACAAGCGTGCAACTTGTTTCTAGAAACGGACGCTGTGAGGCTTTTCAAAGCCTATCCCAAAACCTGTTAAACCTACATTTGGTAAACTGATGATGAAAAGCCACGATATACGACAAGCGTTTCTTTCCTACTTTGCGAAACATGGACATACGGTTGTTCCCTCAAGCCCTTTGGTTCCTCACCAAGATCCTTCTTTATTGTTTACCAGTGCTGGAATGGTTCCTTTTAAGCAACTTTTCACAGGAGAAGAAACCCGCGCTTATGTTCGGGCTGCCAGTTCCCAAAAATGTTTGCGAGCAGGAGGCAAGCACAATGATTTGGAGAATGTAGGCTATACCCCCAGGCATCACACCTTTTTTGAGATGTTGGGGAATTTTTCTTTTGGGGATTATTTTAAAGAGGAAGCCATTGTCTTGGCTTGGGAGCTATTGACCCAAGTTTTTCAACTCCCCAAAGAACGCTTGTGGGTTACCGTTTATGCAGAAGATGAAGAAGCTTTTGAGTTATGG
The DNA here is from genome assembly GCA_051657245.1 of Alphaproteobacteria bacterium. Classification (GTDB taxonomy): domain Bacteria; phylum Pseudomonadota; class Alphaproteobacteria; order Holosporales; family JBOFFI01; genus JBOFFI01. The sequence continues at coordinate 35,287 of JBOFKI010000005.1, forward strand.
CAAAAGGTTGCGGGCCTTTCCCAAGATCGTATTTTAAAAATTTCTACCAGTGACAATTTTTGGTCCATGGGGGACACAGGCCCATGCGGTCCCTGCTCAGAGATTTTTTACGACCATGGCGACCATCTACCAGGAGGGCTTCCCGGCACTCCTGAACAAGACGGAGATCGCTTTGTGGAGATCTGGAACCTCGTTTTTATGCAATATGAACAACAGGCCCCAGATCAACGCGTCAACCTTCCCAAGCCCTCCATCGACACAGGCATGGGACTTGAGCGCATCGCCGCAGTTTTACAACAGGTGCATGACAATTATGAGACAGACGTTCTGAAAGCCCTTGTTGAAGCCTCAGCAGACCTCACCCGCCACCCTGCCACAGGAGTGCCCCTCTTCTCTCACCGAATTATCGCAGACCACCTGCGGGCTGGGTGTTTTCTCATTGCAGACGGCGTCTTGCCCACCAATGAAGGGCGCGGCTATGTTTTGCGAAGAATTTTGAGGCGCGCCATGCGCCACGCCTATCAACTGGGCGCCCAAGACCCCCTGATGCCGCGTTTAGCGCCCGAGCTCATCACCCTCATGGGAGCTGCCTATCCAGAGCTCTCCCGGGCCCAAGCGCTTATTGTGCAAACCTTAGATTTGGAAGAACGTCGCTTCCAGCAAACCCTTGAGCGAGGTCTTCGATTGTTGGAAGAGGAAACACAGCGCCTCAACGCAGGTCAGGTCCTTCCAGGAGAGGTTGCCTTCAAGCTTTATGACACCTACGGCTTTCCGGTGGATTTAACTGAATCCATCTTAAGAGAAAAACAGCTTTCCCTGGACACCCTTAGCTTTCAAGACGCGATGGCCCGCCAAAAAGCAGAAGCAAGGGCTTCCTGGGCTGGCTCCGGTGAAACAGCAACGCTCCCCATCTATGCAGATCTCCGCCATAAACATGGAAGTACTGAATTTTTAGGCTATACCTGTGAAACAACCCAAGCGGTCGTTCAGGCCTTGCTGAAAGAAGGAATCCTTGTCGACAAAGCAGGCCCCGGGGAACAAGTCACCCTCCTTACCAACCAAACCCCTTTTTATGGTGAATCAGGTGGGCAAATGGGAGACACAGGCCACGCATCTTTTGGAAAGGATGGAGTTGTAGAGATTATCCAAACGCGAAACATTCACAATCTCTACCTCCACGAAGGTAAGATCAAAACAGGAACTTTAATTCCTAGCCAAGATATAACCCTCGTCGTAGACAGCGCCCGTCGATCAAATCTGCGGCGTAACCATTCAGCCACCCACCTCCTGCACAGCGCGTTGCGTAAGTGCTTGGGAACCCACGTCACCCAAAAAGGCTCCCTGGTTGCCCCTGATAAGCTTCGTTTTGACTTTAGCCATCCTATCCCTTTAACGCCTCAAGAGCTTTTGCAGGTGGAGCAGTATGTGAACCAACAAATTCGCACTAACACAGACGTAGAAACACGGCTGATGACTCCGGAGCAAGCCATTGAACAAGGCGCTCTCGCGCTTTTTGGGGAAAAATATGGCGAAGAAGTCCGGGTAATCTCCATGGGGGACCAGCCAGAAGCTGGCCCTGTATTTTCCGTTGAATTATGTGGTGGCACCCATGTTCGCCGAACCGGCGATATCGGCGCATTCAAGATTGTCCAAGAAACAGGCATTGCTTCAGGGGTGCGACGCATCGAAGCCCTCACGGGAGAAGGCGTTGATGCCTACCTCCACACCCAAGAGCGCTTAGTAAAAGATTGCGCGAACCTTTTAAAAACAACCCCAGATAGTGCTTTACCAGAAAAGCTTGCCCAAATTTTGGAAACAGCTCGGCGTTTTGAAAAAGAAGCGTCTCACCTGCGCCAACAGCTTGCTTCAGGTATCACTCAGCAAACAACAGAAGCCAAAGAGCTTTTGGGGAAGCTATCTGGAGAGCGTCCTGTTCATTGGATCTTCCGCTGTGTGGAGGATCTTTCTTCCAAAGAGATGAAAACCGTTGTAGACCAGATGAAACAACAGGTTGATTCAGGAATCGCGGTTTTATTAAGCCAACAAGGAGATAAAGCCTCTGTAGTGGTGGGGATTTCAGAGTCTCTAACGCCAGAGCTGGATGCTGCTGCTTTCGCTAAACAAGCTGCCATATTGTTGGGAGGGCAAGGTGGAGGCGGGCGCCGGGACCTTGCCCAGGCAGGAGGCGGCAGATCGCCTGACCCTCAAAAGTTTGAAGCAGCCCTGAAGGATCAGGCTAAAAATCTTATTTTAAACTAAAGAATCGTAATCCCCGTTTGTATGTTGAGGGTTGTGGTGTGGGTCAGGGTGTCTTTATAAACGTTATAAACTGTGCCATCAACTGTTTGGATACCCGTAAGGCTCCAGCTTAAAAGACCGTCTTTCAGCTGAACCGTGTTGCCTACATTTCCATGGATGGTCAGCTCCGTTGCGCCGCTGCCTCCCCCTGAATTCACAAGGCTGTTGACGGATGTGCGATCCAACACAAGGGTGTTGTTTCCTGAGTTCAAATCCACAATCTCCATGCTTTTAAAGGAAGACCCGCTCGAAGATGTCAGGTCAAGGGTTAGCCCAGATCCCTGAAACAACAGGGTATCGGTTCCCCCTTCACCATCAAAGAGAGAGCCGCTCACAAAGCCGCTAAAGTGAAGCGTATCATCTCCGCCGCCTCCTTTGAGTTGGTTGGCACCACCGCCCCCAATCAAAACATCGTTCCCGGCACCCCCTGTCAAAATATCAGCTGCCGCACCCCCTTTCAAGATGACAGAGGTGCCCACACCAGAAGCCGAAGCGTTGCCCTCTAACTTACCTGTTGTCAAACTGCTACCATCAATCACCAAGAAAGATCCTGGCGCAACCGTTCCTGAGGCAAGGCTGATCACTTGATCCTCCGTCGTTGCCGTTGTGATGATGTATTCAACATTAGCAAAACTTGAGGTCGTGAATTTCTGCGACATAGTCCCCAGCTTGATGGTGTCAATCCCGCCCCCTAGGTCAACTTTAAAGTTCGAATCAACAGCGGTGGTAAACGTGATAGTGTCATTATAAACATCCGCTGGGTTGCTCATTTTAACGGTTTCCACGTTTGCCAAGCGCAGGATATTTGGGCCCTCTGAATTTAAGGTCAAATCATCATTGCTCCCCAGAAGGTTGATCAACCCATTCGTGGTGACAGAAAAAGGCATGACATACGTGTCACTGCGGGACAGACCCAAAGCCCAGGTGTCTAAAACCGACCGGCTCGCCGCCACGGGATCGCTATCAAATTTAATACTCAAGAGCGTACTGGTTGGGTTAGGAACCGCAGCGAAGGTTTCATCTGTTGGGTTAAACACCAAAGCCCGGAGGGCAGCTTGAGCCGTTGCTGCATTGACGTTTTCAAGCTTATAGACACCAGGGCTTTCAAGGACGAAGCCTCCTCCTGAAAGAACGCCTTTTGAGGCGGTATCCAAACTGACCCGAACCGTGAAATTCGCCCCCGTTGGGTTGACGATTTCGGCATTTTCAAAAGGATTCACCAGATCCGTCTCAAGCATTTTGTAGGGATCTGAAGAAATCCCTGTAACTGTCACCACATCAGGCCTATCATTAACAAAAATGGTGAAAGGATTATTGAAGGTAAGGTTGGTCGCATCTTTGGCCTGCACGATAATGTTGTAAGAAGATTGGGTTTCAAAATCTAAGAAAACGCCTGCTTTCACCTTGAGAGTGGTCCCCACAATCTCAAATTTACCCGATGGGTCTGAGAACAGCGTAAAGCTGGCGATATTATTCTCAGGGTCTGAACCTGAAAGCGTCCCTATGGTTGCACCCAAAGCATTCTCGTTCACGGAGCTATTAGAGAGGGTGATGGCCGTGGGGGCCTCGTCGACATTGGTCACGGAGATGGGGAAGATCTGGTCAACGTAGGCCCCGCTCGAATCGGTGGAGCGCACGGTCACGCTGTAGCTGGATTGGCCCTCAAAGTTAAGCCCGAGGGTGTTCACCTGGAGCTGGTCGCCCACAATCTTAAAGGCGCTGACATCCCCCCCCACCAGGGTGTAGGTGAAGGTGGTGTCCCCCGCATCAGGGTCTTGCGTGGAGAGCGTCCCCACCAAGGCACCGATGGCGCTGTTCTCCGGCACACTTGTGTGATCCAGCTGAATCCCCGTGGGGGTATCGTTGGCATCCGTCACCGAGATGGGGAAGATCTGGTCAACGTAGGCCCCGCTCGAATCGGTGGAGCGCACGGTCACGCTATAGCTGGATTGGCCCTCAAAGTTAAGCCCGAGGGTGTTCACCTGGAGCTGGTCGCCCACAATCTTAAAGGCGCTGACATCCCCCCCCACCAGGGTGTAGGTGAAGGTGGTGTCCCCCGCATCAGGGTCTTGCGTGGACAGCGTCCCCACCAAGGCACCGATGGCGCTGTTCTCCGGCACACTTGTGTGATCCAGCTGAATCCCCGTGGGGGCTTGGTTAGTAGGTCCACCGCCACCGCCACCGCCACCACCGCCGCCGCTTGCTGGGTTAGCAACAATTGTAAAAGGCGCCTCAAAAGATAGCCCATCCTCGTTGAGGGCTTTAATGCCAATGGTTTCATTATTGCTGAGCGAAGATCCATCTTTTAATTTTAATTGGAAAATTCCTTCTGAATTTTGAATAATTTCAAAGGGGCTATTGTCGTCGGTGATGGCGTAGCCGCTAATGTTGTTCTCAGGGTCTAAGCCTGAGAGATCCCCCACAATTACGCCTGCTTGACCCTGTGTAACAGAATTTCCACTCAAGGAGATGGCCGTCGGTGCCTCATTCACATTCGTCACGTTGATGGTAAAGGTCTGCTCTGTGCTCAAAATTCCCTGATCTGTAGAGCGACCCCGGATGCTGTAGGTGGTCTTCTGGCTCTCAAAATCTAAGCTTGTATTAAGCTTCAGCTCATTCCCATCGATGGTGAAGGCGCTGTTATCTCCATCACCTTCCCCTTCCACAAAGGTGTAAGTGAATTCGTTTTCAGCATCTGGATCTTGCGTGCCCAAGACCCCAATTGTAGTTCCATCGGCTAAATCTTCTCTCATACTGTTGACAGCCGAACCTGTTATAGGATCTATAAGCGTTATGGCCGTAGGCGCTTCATTCACATTCGTCACGTTGATGGTGAATTCTTTTACAAAGGAAAGTCCACCCTGGTCTTTTACTTGGACCTGGATTATGTAAGAGGTCCTTAGACCTTCAAAATTAAATTCAGCATTTGTCCTGATGCTCCCAATCTGAAAAAAAGCGTTGTCAGGGTAGTTGATATTAATTGGCAGGGAGAACGTCAAGACGTCTCCACTGCTGAGGTTAGGGTCAACACCTGTCAACGAACCTATAAAGGTCCCAATAGGAACGTTTTCAGGCACAAGGTTATTCGACAAAATGATGTCCGTGGGGGCTAAATTAATGAAGCCACTACCGCCACCGCCGCCTGAACCGCCACCACCACTACCGCCACCGCCGCCTGAACCGCCACCACCATGGAAAAATTCAGATGCAGAAGGTGTTCCAAGATATTGATTTTTAAGAAAATGGCTTCCGATGAGGGAGCTGAGCCCCGACCCCGCAAAAGCTTCTCCTGCCCCTGCGAAAGTATAGTCTCCAGAGCCTAAATCAAGGGGGTTTAAGCTGATCTTAGCCATCAGGGTTTCTGTGATGAAGGGCCTTAGGGTTGGGATCGCGCTTCCAACACTGTCCCAAAACGCTACAAGCTCGCTGAATGCATGGCGAATGTCATCTGGAGAAGCCATGTTTTGCACAGGAGAATTGAGCAAACCCTCCAAAGGCTTTAGGTGCTCTGATAGCTGATCTAAGACACCGGAAGGTAAAGTACCATTCTCAGAAAGCAAAAATCCCTTTAGGTCTTTCATATATTCTTCTACAAAATTTAAATTATTTTTGAAAAGCAGGAAAAGTCTGTCGTCAAATTTTGGCGTGAAAGCCGATTTCATCAAATCCAAGACATGGGGTGAAGGATCAAGGGTTGCTATCATGGAAAGCTGGCCTGCTAGCCCCTTTGGCTGATCTCCCGGATGCTGTGGTAAGGAAAACGTGAACTGAAAATCAAATTCAGGTGTGGCGATCAGCTGAAGCTTGCTATCAGGAATTCCCTTAAATAGAGCGCTGTTTAAGGATGCAAGCTTTGCCTCCACAGATGATATTGTGTTTTTAACTTCTTTTTCCATGTTCGGCCCCTCCTCTTGAGAAGATGTTTTATGATTATGGAAATATTATAGCACAACTATTTGATAAGTATTATTTTTTATTTTGAGAAAAAAATATAATTGTTAACTTTTTATTTCTCTTTTTTTGCGAGTAAAAAAACATTATCTTGCCAGACACAATAAACGAACTCAAATCCAGCTAAAATTTTTTCATAGGCCTGAACGCACACTTCAAGAGGATTATGTCAAAGTCGGGATTAGGTTTGCAAAACCATGCGGACGTTTCCTCTTTACAGAAGTAAAAACTTGTTTTTCTATAGTTTGATATAGCCTGTTTTTGACCCAATAGAGAAGTTTTTATGGAAACGAAGATTCGACGTCACCTCATCACCGCCGCCCTTCCTTACATCAACGGAGTTAAGCATCTCGGCAATTTGATTGGCTCGATGCTGCCTGCGGATGTCTATGCAAGATTTCTTCGGCAACAGGGCGCAGACGTGCTGTTCATCTGCGGAACGGATGAGCACGGGACCCCTGCAGAAATTGCAGCCCAAGAGGCAGGCCAACCCATTGAGGGCTATTGTGAAACGCTTTATAAAACGCAAAAAGAGAATTATGAGGCCTTTGGTATTAACTTTGACTTTTTTGGGCGCAGCTCTTCTCCCAGCAATCACCAGTTAACACGCCAGCTCTTTCTTGCCCTCAAAGAAAATGGCTTTATCCAAGAACGCACGGTTCGCCAGTATTATTCCCTGGCGGATCAGCGGTTTCTGCCAGACCGTTATGTGGAAGGCACCTGCCCTAAGTGTGGTTATGCTAAAGCCCGTGGGGATCAATGTGATGGGTGTGGTGTTTTGCTGGATCCGGTAGAATTGCTCAATCCATATTCGGCCATCAGCCACAGTTATGACCTTGAGCTTCGCCAAAGTAGCCATTTTTTCTTAGACCTTCACTTGCTTGAAGAACGCCTGGAAACCTGGATTCAGCAACAGCACCATTGGTCTGACACGGTGAAGGGGATTTCTAAAAAATGGTTGAACGAGGGGTTGCAAGCCAGGTGCATTACAAGGGACCTCAAATGGGGCATTCCAGTTCCTGTGGAAGGCTATGAGGACAAAGTGTTTTACGTTTGGTTTGATGCACCCAACGCTTATATCAGCATAACCCAAGATTGGGCCGCTGAAATAGGTCAGCCAGAGGCGTGGAAAGCTTGGTGGCTTTTGGAAGAGGGAGGAGATGCGGTTCACTACACCCAATTTATGGCGAAAGATAATGTTCCTTTTCATGCCATTTTTTGGCCCGCAGTCCTCTTCGCGTCAAATCAGGGATTCAAGCAAGTTGATACGTTGAAAGGATTTCATTGGCTGACCTATGAAAAAGGGAAATTTTCAACCAGCCAAAAGCGGGGGGTTTTTGCAGACAAGGCTTTGGGACTTTTTCCTCCAGACTATTGGCGTTATTACCTTCTCTCCCATGCGCCTGAAACGTCAGACGCTGACTTCACGTTTGCCCACTTTGCTTCGGTGGTGAATAAAGATTTAGCTGATGTGTTGGGTAATTTTGTGAACCGGACCTTTGCCTTGGTGCATAAATACCAAGGGGGGGCCGTTCCTTCTCTCTTGGATAAAGCAACCTTAGACACTGAGTTGTTGGCCCAAAGCACGGCTCTCGTCGAAACCCTCTCCGAACATTTAGCGCAGCTGAGATTTAGGCAGGCAAGCCAGACTTTGAGGGCGCTGTGGGTTTTGGGAAATGAATATATCGCTGCCCAAAAACCCTGGGAGCTTATCAAACAAAACCCTGATCAGGCCGCAATTGTCCTCACCCACTGCCTCCACCTGATACGTTTGTTTGCGATCGTAAGCCACCCTTTTGTTCCCTTTGCTTCTCGCACCTTGTTGACATGCTTGCAAGATGAAGTGTTGCTCAAACAGCTTGAAAAAACGCCTTTTAAGGAAGCTCTGAATTTTCATGCCCTTGGGGTTGGTCATGCGCTGGCCGCCCCGCAAGTGCTTTTCCAAAAAATTGATCCGGAAACGGTTGAAGCTTTGACAAAGGCTTTTTCAGGCCAAGAATAGAATTTTTGCCAAAAAAGACTTATTTCCTGCGCCATTGTCCTCGACAATGCCTCGTTTCACAAGGGCATCGCCATGCAAAAGGCCGATCCAAAATTGCTTTATGCTAAACGTTTCAGGATTAGCGTAGCCTGTATTGCGTTGGTCAAAAAATATTGAAACAAAAACTTGAGCGAAAAGGACAATTTTTTGGCATTAGCTGCGTATGTTTCAGAAGAATAAATATTTATGAAAAAAATAATTATTATCAATTTGTTCATATAAAAATATTTTTTTTTTATCTTATTAAGGTATTTTTACTTTCCTTCATTTTTTTATAGGAGTAAATTTTTTAATGAAATTAAGTTTGAAATGCATGGTTTTATTTGTTGCTTTTTTCACTGCCTTTGAGGCGTTTTCACATCCAGGACGGTTTGCACCTGATGCAGAAAGTAGCTCCGTTATTAAACGGGCGCCTCCTCAAACCAGCCATCCAGATATTGATGAATTGCCTCTAGATTTGAGTATGAAATCTCAGAGCCGCCATGCATCAACCGACACACCCATTACACATAAGCAAATTTTTCAGCGTTTGCAAAAGTTCCTAGTTCAAAAGCAGAGCACCAAAAGGCCTATCAATGGTTCGCGCAAATCATCTCCCAAGACTAGAAAGCCCTATTTCAAACAAGCAATTAACCTATACGATTTAGGCCGCTCTCACGCAACGCTTCTCGTGGCATCACAAAAGCAGGGAATCCCTGTGGCTCCCCTTCAAGAAAAAATAAAGCAATTTTATCAGGTTACCCTTGCTCGTTAACCCTTCAAACTGAAGGTGGACGCTGCCCTTGCACCTGGTTGGAAGCGATAATGGTTGTACGGATTTGGTTATAAATTTCTTGTAAGCTGGAAGGAGAATGGGGGATTAAGATAGTGTTCATGGTGCCGCTTGCCCCCATCTCTTTAAGGGTATCAAAATACTGAGCCATAAGAATCAGGCTCATCACATCTTGGGCATTGACATCGGGAACTCTGTCTTGGAATTCCACAAGGGAATTTTTTAGCCCATCCACGATTTCCTTGCGCTGGCCAGCCATCCCACGCCCTTGGAGGATTTTGCTTTCAGCTTCTCCTTCGGCTTGCTTGACTTTCAAAATCTTTTCAGCTTCCCCCCGCTCCATGGCTGCAATCCGCAACCGTTGGGATTCATTGATTTCATTCATAGCTGCTTTAACTTTTGGGTCTGGTTCAATGTCTGTGACCAAAGCTTTGAGAATGTCATAACCAAACTCATTCATCACTTCCTTCAGCTCTTCTTTCACAGAGTCTGCAATGTCATCTTTTTTGGCGAACACGTCGTCCAGCTTGATCTTTGGAACACAAGCCCGCACCACATCGAAAACAAACGCTTCAATTTGTCCTTCGACATTTTCAAGGGTATAGAAAGCTTCATAAACTTTGCTGGGCAAAATCCGATATTGCACTGAGGTGGTGATGCGCACAAAAACATCATCTCGGGTTTTGGTTTCCACATCTACGTCCAGCTGATTGAGGCGCAGGTTCACTTTGCCGCGTTTGCTTTCCACAAAGGGGATCATAAAATTGAGCCCTGGTTTTGCGATTCTGGAAAATTTTCCGAAACGCTCAACCAAAACGCTAGTTTGCTGTTGCACCGTGAACGCAGAAAGCCCAAAGATGAATGCCAACACAATCAGGCAAAACAAAAGCATTTCCATCAAATCAATCTCCTTCTAAAAGCAATGCAATGCAATGCATTACATAACATTATATAAAGATGTTATCATCGCCGTGAGAAAAAAATCTTAATTTTGAAAAGATCCCTTCTAAACACCCCAGCGCATGGTCTGAAAGGTGGCGTGCTCCCCGTAAGGCTTCTTCCCAAACAGCAACACCTCCCCTTGCGTACAGAGCAATGTCACATCCAGCATCGAGGGTTTGGCGCACTTTAACTTCTGGGCTTCCCGCCATGGCTTTCATCTCCAGGTCGTCGCTCATAAGCAAACCAGAAAAGCCTATGCGTTCCCGAATGAGGGTTTGGATGACTTTGGCTGAGGTTGTAGCGGGGGAAGACGCATCAACCGCGCTATAAATGATGTGGGCCGTCATCGCCATGAAAGGATGGGTGTCAAAAAGCCCCACAGCTTGCTGAAATGGGGCAAGGTGCTTTTCCAACGCTTCCAGAGAAAGGTCTATAACCGGAAGCTCGTCGTGGCTGTCTACCAAAGCTGCCCCATGGCCAGGAATGTGTTTTACCACCGGACAAACCCCTCCAGCCCAGAGGCCTTGGATAGCCGCTTGCCCAAGGCTCCCAACCCTGTCAGGTGATTTACTAAAGGACCTAGAGCCAATGATCTCATGGGCTCCTGGAACCCGCACGTCTAACACGGGGGAGCAATCCACGGAAATGGATAGGGCTTTTAAGGCCTCTGCGATGTTTTGATGGACATCAAAACAAGCTTTTTTCTGGGCAGCTACGGCATCTGATAAGGCTTCAAAAGAAGCCGCTTCTGGCCAGGTATAGCCAAGCTTTTCTAGGCGGTTTACACGCCCTCCCTCCACATCGATTAAAATAGGGACGACTTCCCGCTGAACTACTTCTTTAAGGGATTGAACCAAGGCTTTCACCTGGATAGCACTTTCGATGTTCCACGCAAAAAGGATAAACCCCAGAGGATTTGCCTTTTCAAAAAAGGCTTTTTCTTCATCGGTGAGAACCGTTCCACGACATCCCAAAATGATCGCGAGGGGAGGCGTATGATCGCCCTTAGGGTTTGAGAACAATGGCAGAAACCTTTTTTTGGTGGAGTTGGGCAACGAGACGTTGCGCGTCTTGAAGGGAGGAGATTCCTCGGATAAAAATGACATATTTACTTGGGCGGGGAGACCCAAGGGGAAGGGAGCTTATCACCCCAGCTTCTTTAGAAGCGCCTGAAAGCTTAAAGCTCTGGATGCGCTGCCACGTCTTTAAAGCCTGTGCCTTGTTTGAAAAAGGGCCTACCTGTAAAGAAATTTTTCTCCCAGAAGCCTTCTCACCCCGTGAAAGGAGGTTATCAATGGAAACAGTTTGGGACGCTTGGGGTTTATCCGCCGGTTCAGCGGAGCTTTCTGGGATAAAGGGGAGCGAAGGCTGAACCGTTGCAGGCGCAGGCATAGAAGACGCTTCCACTTGAGGGGCGCCAGCTTGAGCAGCTTCTTGTGGAAGATCCAAAGAAGGGGCAGGTGCAAGCGGCTCCCCAGGAGCTTCAGCTGTTAATAGAGGAGATTCAACAGGGGGCAATAAACGCTCCACAACCTGTGTGTCCTCCCCAAGCTTTCCCTTCTCAATATGCTTATACACTTGGTGGTGCGACGCATCGGATGGATTTTGATCAGGGGGGGGAGCAATCCGTATAGGCCCCTGGGCAGCCTTGATCAGGGGTAGGGTATGTTGGGACGATGTTGGCTTTTTTAGTAAAAAATAGAAGGCTCCAGCAAGCCCTGAAAGAAGGATTGCAACCAAAAAAGCAAAGCGCCAAGGACGCAAGATCTCGTATTTGGCAGAAGAGGACTCCCCGCCATAAGAGTGGGCTAACCGGGTCATGCACGCATCTCTTCAACTGGTTTCACACCAAACAACCGCAACCCAGACCGTATCACCAAAAGAACCCCTGAAACAAGGGCCATACGAGCTTCAGAAAGCGCCCTATCTTCCGGAATCAAAAACCGAAGAATTGTTTCTTGCTTGCCTTTGCTCCATAGGGTGTGAAAGCCTTGGGCTAATTCGTAGAGGTAAGCGGCTAAACGATGGGGCTCCTGGGCCAGAGCCGCTGCTTCCAGCTGTCTAGGCCAATCTGCCAAACGCTTGATCAGATTAAGCTCGCCCTCATCTTCCAAGCCTGCGAAAGAAGCTTCGGCCAGGATAGAAGCATCCAAAACCATCTGGGGGAAAAGCTCTTG
>JBOFKI010000006.1:0-1199 GCA_051657245.1 Alphaproteobacteria bacterium
TCTCATTAAGGACTCGTTTTTGGGAAATTTCTTTGTTTTCTCTTTTTTCTTGCTTTGTTAGAGATTTGTTTTTCCTTTTCTTCTTTGGAATGTGTGTATTTGCATGAATCTTTTGGATCCCTTGGTAGCCTGTATCGACACACGCGCGTACCCTGGGATGGATAGGAATTTTGGACGCTTTAAACAGCCGGAAATCATGACATTTCCCATTTGCAAAAGCTGTGCAGATCACTTTTTTGCTCTTACCTCCAACAACGACCTGGGCTTTTAACGTGTGCCGTTTTTTCTTGCCCGAGTAGAAATGTTTTTGTTTTTTTTAGGGCGCTCAATCGGCGTTTCCGTCGCATCAATCAGGATAACCTCAATTTCCATGTCGCTTTTTAAAAGGGCTTTACGACCAGGAAGCGCAAAATCAGGGTGTTGAATCAGCGTATCTTCAACCCAACGGATGATATTTTGTAAGCCGTGCTTTCGCTCAACCCCGTAACTTCGGCCGCACGATATTCCCGCAAATATTCCAACGTCATCAAAAGCATGTCCTCGACATACAACTTCGCATTTCGTCCACCTTTGGCGTGCTTTTTTCCCAACGCTTCTTGTAAAATCTCGGCAGCCTTATGAAAAGTTGATCGTTTGAGCCCACTTAAACGACGAAACAAGTCATCTGATAAATCTTTTACACGCTGATACTTCATGATTACTTCTCAAAAAATATCACTCTAAGACAAATCTGTGTAAAAAAACAAATTTTAATAAAAGCCTAGTTTCGAAAGAGGTCTAATGTTGCGCGTTGCAACCCTTCTGAATTGCTTGAGCTTATTGAACATCCTTTCTACAAGATTACGTTCCTTATAGAGGTCTTTGCCATAACTTCGTGGCGATTTTCGCATGGATCGTGGAGGAATAACGGCTTCAGCTTTTCCTAAAGCTTCGACAATATAATTGGCATCCTATCCCTTATCCGCAAGAAGAGCCTTCATTTCAAAACCTTCAATCAGATTCAAGGCCTTCAAGTAGTCTGATCTATGACCCGCTGTAAGATAAAAGCGCAAGGGATTTCCTAGATAGTGTCGTCAAGAGATATTAAGCCAAAGCGCAAGGCAACGAATGTGGGTTGCCGCAAGGAAGGAGGAAGTATTTTTAGCGTACCCGCGTGGCTATGCCTCTCCATCGTTTAAGATGCAAGAAGGCATTTTCGA
>JBOFKI010000007.1:0-3018 GCA_051657245.1 Alphaproteobacteria bacterium
GGACGAAGACGAGATGGGGCAGAACCCTTGGATCTTTTTTTTGCAGACATTAGTTCCACCAAAGACTGGTGGGCGCTGAAGGATTCGAACCTTCGACCCGCTGATTAAGAGTCAGCTGCTCTACCACCTGAGCTAAGCGCCCGCAAGAATTAACTTATCATTCACATAAATGAATTACCTCCCCCATCTATACCCAAACCCAACCCATTTGTCGAGCCCTGTATTTACCCACTATCTATGGGAAAAAATTCATAAAAACATTACTTGCCTGATGCATTTTTGCAACATTTTTTCTAAAAATAGGTTTTACCCAATTTATAATTTGACAAAATATTTCTTTTTTGATTATTTTAAGTGGTGGCTTATGAATGTTCTTGTCAGATAAGTAATCCTCTCTTTTAGTAAAAAAAATAAGTAGTTTTAGCGAAACGCAAAACTGCTTTACAGAGCAAGCATTCTTAAAAAGAAAAATTTTTAAGAAAGATAATTAGAATGCTGAAAAAAATTTCTTATGTATGTTTGAGCGTGGCTTTTGTGGGAACAGTTAAAGCTAACACAGGTAAAATGGATACTTGCAATACAAATCCATTTTCTGGTTTTTATGCTGGCCTCACATTCGGGCAAAGTATCTCAAAAAACGCTTATGAAGCCAGGAATCAAGCAAATGTTTTGAATAGCCGGGTTGGCATGATGGAAGACTTTGAAGGAGGGCTCCTTGCTGGCTGGGGGAAAGAATTTGGAGCAAGCCGTGTCTATTTAGGGTTAGAAATTGCCTATTTCCTGATTGGGGGAAAAACTAAAATTAGAGACCTTGCAGGCAATGAAACAACAGAAATAAAAAGAAAAGACAACCTTGAGCTAGCTTGTCGTTTAGGTTTTGTTTTAAACAGACTACTCCCTTATGTAAAAATAGGTTACGCCAGCACGAAGTTTCAGCTTGATACACTCGTGCCAAGCGCAGCCAATGTCATGGATAGGCCTGCAACGATTTCAGATCGCATGAACAGTTTTGTGATGGGTACTGGAGTTGATTTTAAACTATCTCAAAAGCTGATGGCTGGGATTGGGTATACCTATGCATCACATGGAAAATTAAGCAAAAGATTTTCAGTGGACGGTGGTACAACACCCATCAGCCCAGCTGCTTACCTCGGTATTCAAAACAAGGCACATACGCATAATATGATGCTGCGTTTGGGCTATACGTTTTAGTGCAATTTAATAGACGATGAGAGAATATGCCATGGTACAAAAATGCGCCATGGCGTGTTCTATTTTTCGGATATTGATCAAAAAATTGGAGGCTGATGCCGAGAATTAGCGTGCCTGATTCTATGTCTGCTGACAGGTGAAGGTTGTTTTCCCTGCATTTGAGTCAGAAGAGGTGTTAAAGCAACCTCTGGGTTTAGTGGTAAAGGAGCAAGCTGAAGTTTGTCTCTGATTTCCAAAATATTAGAGATTTCATTCTCAGGAAGTTCGTTCTCTAATTCTTCTTCAGAGCCAAGGTAAGCTATAGAGATATTTTTGCCGCCCTGGGTGATGAATTTAAGGTGTTCCAATTGGCACGGTTCTAGAGCTCTTTCTTCATTTACAAACGCAATAACGACAATGACTCTTTCACCCCACATCTTTGAAAATTGCGCTGTGTAAGACCTAGGGTTGATCCATCTAACCAATGCGCAATTACCCGATGAATTAGCTGAAATATAGTTAGCAGAAAAACCATTCAGAATCCAACCCGCAGCAAGGGTATCTTCTAAGCTAGCATCAGGCAATTTGGATGATAAAATGATTGAGTCTGCTACCACACGACGCCGGCCATGGTCTAAAGCTCTTTTCCCAGGCGCCTTGTAAGGACGTTGTGTCACGAAAAAATCAAAACCCCTCTCTGGAGATGTTTTCTCACCCCTGTTGATAACGAACCATTTTTGTAAAACACTTTTATCAGAAGCCTCTTCTGGAAAAAGCTCAGCCAGCGTTTGAACCGGAGAAATTGGCATTCCTTTTTGAATCCATCGTCTAACATTTCCCCTCGATTTATCAAAAAGAAAGACCTCTACTAAATGTTCTTTCTCTAATGAAGAGAGATTTTTGAGGCTTTTCCATTTATTGCCTCTAAAATTTATTTTTTTCATACCAAGATAACTTGCAGCCCGTCCCAATTTGTATCTTTGCTTGCTTGTGCGACTCTCAAGCCAAGGATCAAAGAAGGTAGAAAAAATATAAGAAGAGACCTTCCCGCGAGTTAAAAATTCCTTAAGTTCTTGAGGAACTATGCTCCGAATTAAGAATAGTTGTTTTTTTTCAGAAGCACTTAATCCGTCTGCTTTTTTACCAAACTGCTTTTGAAGTTGGTAAGCAATGAAAGTGTCTCTCAGCTCTGGTTTTAAAAATTTTTCACTATTTCTGTTCTTCTCATTCATAAAATGAGGTAGCTCGGTCTTTTGAACATAGGTGGTATCTTGATAGGCATAATGCCGAAGATCAAATTCTTCAGCGTGCAAGTGTGCAAGAGAAGGTGATAAAGGTTTTGAAAATTTTTCTTCGAGCCCCACCGTAGGCTCAGCACTACTTTGTTGAAAAATTGATGAAATAGCTAGGGTTGCAAGCGCTGCGCGGAGAATAGATCTGCTGCTTATCTGAGGATAAAAAACGTCTTCTTGATAAATTTTATTGGGTTTTCCAAATGCATTAAAACACATTAAAAAAAAGCATAAAAAAAGGCTGTAAAAAACAAAAGCTGAGCGCGCCATACAAAATTGACTTTCCCATAAATGTTAAATTTTTTTAGTAAAAATAATTAGAACCTCCTGTTTAGCCCCAGACTATGATGGTGTGGATCCATGATAAACTTTTCTGGTTCGTTTTGCCACATTTTAATCATAAATTCATAAGGGGTGAGACCTTTAAGTGTTTTAAGCCGCTTGGCAAAGTTGTAAGCCTTTATGAAAGCAAAAAGATGTGTTTTGCGCTGGTCATGCGTTTCATCATGATAGCGTTTCAGGTTACTTCTTTGAG
>JBOFKI010000008.1:0-1087 GCA_051657245.1 Alphaproteobacteria bacterium
ACCCGTGGCCTTGGGAAGCATGCTCAATAAGCCCGGGCAAATCTGCCAGCACAAACTCTTGGTCATCCACCAAGACAACCCCAAGTTGGGGATAGAGCGTTGTAAAAGGATAATCACCAATTTTGGGCTTTGCCCTGGAGACAATCGAAAGAAACGTTGATTTTCCAGCATTTGGAAGCCCCACCAACCCCACATCCGCGATCAACTTTAAACAAAGCCACACCCACATTTCCTCACCCGGCTCCCCAGGCTCAAACATGCGAGGCGCCTGATTGATGGAAGATTTATACGAAGCGTTTCCTCTCCCTCCTTTTCCTCCCCGACCCAAAACAACGGTTTGGTCAGAGTGGGTTAAATCTGCCAAAAGAACTTGCTTGTTATCGTCCCAAATCTGCGTTCCAACTGGAACTTGAATCACCAAATCATCTGAAGAGGCCCCCGTGCGATTGCGCCCCATGCCATGCTGCCCTTTGGCGGCTTTAAAATGCTGTTGATAGCGAAAATCAATCAACGTGTTCAAATTAGGAATAGACTTGAAGATGATGTCCCCACCTTTACCACCATGCCCCCCATCGGGGCCGCCAAATTCAATATATTTTTCACGACGAAAGCTGACACAGCCGCTTCCCCCGTCCCCACTACGGATAAAGATTTTTGCTTGATCTAAAAATTTCATAACGCCACAATCACCGTCAACAGATCTCCAAGCTTCATGCTGCGTCTTCTGCGTAGGCTATCAAAAGTGATACGGCTTCATCTGCCAAAGCTTGGATCATCTGGTGGTCATCCCCTTCAATCATGATACGAACCACAGGTTCTGTTCCGGAAGGACGAATCACGATACGCCCTTTTTTACCCAACCGGTCTGTCAGTTTTTTAAGCTGCTTTTTGATGGTGGGCTCTTCTAGAATGCTTCGTGAGGGCACGCGAACATTTTTCAAAACTTGCGGAAGCGCGTTAAACAAAGGAAAAATATCGCTCAAAGGCTTTTTATATTCCGCAGCATACGCCATCACCTGCAGGGCTGCGATGAGCCCATCCCCCGATGTATGACAATGATAAAGAAGAATATGGCCCGACTGTTCTC
>JBOFKI010000009.1:0-1025 GCA_051657245.1 Alphaproteobacteria bacterium
ATATAGATGTAATTGCTGGTGCAGGTATCACTGTAGGTGGTAGTGTTGAAATATCGGCATTGGAAGGTGGGCATGTTATACTGAGCTCTGGTAAGAGTTTGGCGAACATTTCTGGCCCTGTTACTGTAGCAACTGCGCCATCTGGAAGTACAGGTGACTCGGGTATTCTTACCTTAGAAACAGGGTCAAGTTCAGATGGTGATAGTGGATCAATCTTTATGCAGACTGGATCAGCTGTGTCTGGCAAAGGTGGGGATATTTCTCTCACAGTCGGACAAGGTGATACAGGTTTGGGCGGTAGTGTGTCAGTTATAGCCGGATCTTCAACATCATCTGATGGAGGTTTGTCATTATTCAAAGGTGGGAATGGACAGGTCAATGGTGGAAGTGTGAGTGTAACTGGTGGTGATGCGGTCACAACTACAGGCGGAGGCATATCATTGTCTACAGGAATGTCCACAAACACAGAATCAGGTGTACTTTCATTGTCAACATCTGGAGCAACCGTTGGAGGTACCACATCTGGTTCTATACTTGTATCTACTGGTGATTCAAATTTAGGAACAGCAGGAAATATCATTGTTGTATCTGGAAATAGTCCCAGTGGAGGTTCAGGCGGCGACATTTCATTAGCTGCTGGGTCCAGTGCAGATTCATTGGGTGCTACTATGATTCTAACAGCAGGCCAATCATCATCATCAACCTTGTCTGGAGGACCTATTATTCTTGCAGCTGGATCTAATGATAATACTGGCACTGGAGGTTCATCGTCTATATCAGGTGGCGCTTCTGTTTCAGGTACTGGAGGAGATGTACATCTGGAAGGAGGACAAGGAGGGACAGCCGGAGGAGATATAGATGTAATTGCTGGTGCAGGTAACACTGTAGGTGGTAGTGTTGAAATATCGGCATTGGAAGGTGGGCATGTTATACTGAGCTCTGGTAAGAGTTTGGCCAACATTTCTGGCCCTGTTACTGTAGCAACTGCGCCATCTGGAAGTACAGGTGACTCGGGTATTCTTACC
>JBOFKI010000010.1:0-9125 GCA_051657245.1 Alphaproteobacteria bacterium
CGTCCAACTCCCCTTTCCGGACAGTAAACGTGAACGCCAGGCTTAACCAAGTTTCAGATTAATTGAGGTGAATGCTTGGGAGGGTGAGGCTGCGCAAGTGTACTCTCGTACATGCGCAAAGGCCCTAGTCCCGATTCAAACATTTGGATCAATTAAACATGGGACTTGGTATTAATCGTCGCCTTCGTCAGCATCCTCCCAGAGCGTGCTTAAGGTCAGCCAGAGGGAGAACCCTAAAAAAAAGAAACAGTCACTCAGCCCTAAACCGCCCTCTCCTTCCCTCGGGGGGAAGAAAAAGTGTCGAAGGCGTGAAAGTTTCCGTTGCGCCAGAAAAGAAAAATCGTTTAACATCTTGTTTAGCCTTAAATGACTTCTGTTGAGTCGTTAAAGGTTAGCGGCATCGGGGAGTTAGCGCTCCCTGGTGTCGCGTATTTGCCTCTGAAATATTCATTCCAGAGACGCGAAATAAGTTCAGCGGGTTTTATGCAAGAAAAGCAGGTGCCTCCAAGCTTTTCAAGCACTTACCAACCAAACTTGACCCCCAACCTAGCAAATTTTGTCTTTAAGATCAATCAATTTTATTTTGAATTTGTGTCTTTCCTGCGCCTTTTTTTCTCATCATCCCCGTGGCTTTTATTTTTTTCTGAAAAAATCCACCGCTATCACGTTATTTTTTTCTGCCTTTCCACGGAAAGCATCCTCAACAGGCAACATTTTTAAAGGCTCATCAGCTACAGGAGGAGGCGTAAACTGCAATCCAAATTTGACACCAGGATCCATGAAAGAAAGCAAGGCATCAAAAGGAACACAAATATTATAAGGCGTTTCTTGAAAATTAAGGATAACTTTAAAGCACGTTTCTTGAACCTGAAGGTCCCAAAATTGATGCTGAAGAACAATCGTCACTTCTTCGGGGCTGGAGTCTTTCAAAAAATCAGGGATATCAACACCTGGATAGTTTGTTGCAAACGAAATATAAAAATAATGGGGAGGTTTTAAGCCATCCCGCTGAGTCTCTTTTAAAATTCTGCGGACGGCAGAACGTAAAGCATCTTGAACGACTTGCTCATAATCCATTTATTTGCCCATTCTCCTGGAAATCACGACCCAAAACTACCCTCTCAAAGGGGGCTTCTGTTGCCCGGTGCCCCCCAAACCGCGTCTTTTTATGGTTTATGCAGCGACCGCAATGGCAGCTTGAAAACCACTGTCGTTAACGGCGTTACCATTAGCGACAGACTTAAATGCGTTAAATTTGGCATTTATATAGAAAGCCCGATAACGGCGGTACAATGCCGAGCGAAAGCCATACCTTTACCACGCCCGTCGATCCTAATTCGCCCCCACCTGAACCCACAAAAAAATCACAAGCACAGGTGGAGGCGCCGGGTTCCGCCCCCGGGTCCGAAACGTTTATTCCGTAAAGCGTTTATCACCATAGTCGAATCAAAACCCGACACTGTCAGTCTATCGCTTTTTTTGAATTCTTTAAAGTGATTTTTTTTCCTAAAAATTGGCAGATTTTAAGTGCCAACTATAGAGTTGTGTCTGGAAAAAGATATTTTCATAGGGTTGTCATTCCCGCCTGTGAGGGAAGGGCAAATAAAGATCTTTGATCAGCCGCAAGCTAGATCAGCTCCGCTTGCTCCAGCGTCATCTCTGGAAAAGTTTGTTTAGCTTTTTGGAGCAGCGGCGTTGCTAAAGCTTGGTTAACAAGATCTGCTTTGTGCTGGCGAGCTTGTTCCGCAAGGGTAGGGGGGCACGTTTCCACAGGGGTTGTGACGATGTTCCAAGCCATGCCTGTTTCTTGTTTCAAGAATTGTTTCAACTGGGGAAGCAAATCTGAAGGGGCTGACGGTTTGAGGTTCAGGTGAAACTCTCCCCAAGCCCAGCGGATGAGGTGTACGGCTTCTTTCAGGTGCGTGCACAGCAGCCCCTCACGCTTGTTGGCTGCAAGGGCAACCAAATCTTCGAAGGAGGTGAGGGTGGTAGCGGTAGTTGAGATGGGTGTTGGTGCTGAGGGAGACGAAACCTTTGGTGGTTGGGTCTCTGGTTGGCGTGGCGCTTTGCCAGCAAGAGATTGAGCCAGTGCTTCCGGGGTTGGGAAATGGGCCATATGAGCCATACGCAACAGCACCATTTCAAGGGCCTGTAAGGGGAAGCTCGCTTCTTTCACCTCACCTCTTCCTTTCAAAAGCATTTGCCAGACCCTTCCCAGGTGGGCCAGGCTGATGTCTCCAGCGGCCAGTTTTTTCAGAGCATCCAGGGTCTCTTCTGAGGAAACGGTGGCCAGTTGAAGGGAGGGAGCGGCTTTGTGAAGGGAGAGTTGATGGGAAAGATCAAGCAAATCTTCCAATAAAAGCAGAGGGTCCGCACCACTTTGATAGAGCTCCCGGGACAAGCGAAGGGTTTCTTCAACCTGTCCTTGCAGCATATGGTTGAACAACTCAAGGAAAGGTTTTCGGTCCACCAAACCAAGCATGGTTTGAACGGCTTGAAAGCTGATATGGGGGAGTGCGGAAGTTTCTTCATCGCCTTGCGCCATTAAAATGGCCTGATCCAAAAGGGAAAGCGCATCCCTCACGGAGCCATCTGCGGCGTGGGCAAGGGCCCGCAGCGCTTCAGCGTCAACCGTAACCCGTTCTTTTTCACAAACCTGTTCCAAATAGGCTTGTAAAGCGGCGGGCTGGATACGACGGAGGTCAAACCGTAAACATCGAGAAAGGATGGTTGCTGGAACCCGTTGAATCTCTGTGGTTGCAAAAAGGAACTTGACGTGGGCGGGGGGTTCTTCCAGGGTTTTCAACAGCGCGTTAAACGCACTTTTCGAAAGCATGTGAACTTCGTCAATGATGAAGATTTTATAGCGTCCCGCCAGGGCCCGATAGCGGGAGGCTTCAATCACCTCGCGCATGTCTTCAACCCCTGTGTGGCTGGCAGCATCCATCTCGATGATATCAAAGTGGCGCCCCTGGGCAAGGGCTTGGCAAGATTCACAGATTCCGCACGGTTCCACACTTGAAGTTTTGTCTGCAGTGCAATTGAGGGCCTTTGCCACCAGCCGAGCGAGGGTGGTTTTTCCAACGCCTCGGATCCCTGTGAAGATAAACCCATGTCCCAGTTTTTGTTGTTGTAACCCATTTTTAAGAAGCAAAACGGTGGTTTCCTGGCCAATGACATCTGAAAATTGTTGGGGGCGATAGGCCCGGGCCAAAACCCGATAGGGAGAGGCGTGGGAAGGCGTTGAGGCGCGGCTCTCCTCCACCGTAAATAGGGTTGATAGTTCCTGGGACATCGCGCGTTCCTCCTCGTCTAGCCGTTCGTCTTGAACAAGGAACCACTCTAGCAGAATTTTTAACGGCGATGAATAGTGATACCAAGTCCCATTTTTAATTGATCTAAACGCTTGGGTCGGGATTCGGCTTTACGCATGTACCCAAGTACACTTGACGCAGCCTCACCCTCCCAAGCATTCATCTAAATTAATCTGGGACTTGGTATGAGAAAATAGTTAATCCTGTTGGAACTCAAGGCCACCATCTGTGATGATGGCTTTAGCCCTAAACACAATATCAAATGGGTCCAAACCGAGGCAAGCTTCTTTGCTCCATGCTGCGCCATTGGGATTACTGGTGCCAGGGGTTTCTATTCTCGATCGGATAACGTATTTGAAGATATTACCTTTACACGTCTCTTGCGTATCGCGAACAGAGATCACCGTTCCATCTGAAAGTGTGACGCTTTGATGGAGTTGCATAAACGGTCCACCCATGCCCCCAGGGCTAAACAATTCACCTGCACCAATGCTCCTTTTTCCAGTTCCTCTAGAAACTTCATCCAAGATAATAGGCTTAGATGATTTATTCCAATACCTAACATACATAAGTGCGTTTGAAGCACAGGTTGTGCTCAAAAAAAACACACAAGACGCTAACATTTTTTTTCGTACTGACATCATGAGACTTAACCTAATAAATTGATTTTATAGGTTTATTTTGGGTTGAAAAGGTTAAGAAAAAGTAAAATTTCTAAGGATGCTTTTTCTGGATCAAAGCCTGGGGCTTGATTTATCGTGCCTAGGTATACAGTCCCAGAGTGTGATGGTATGGATCTACGATAAACTTTTCAGGCTCTTCTTGCCAGATTTTAATAATGGATTCGTAAGGGATGAGACCTTTAAGAGTTCGTGCGCTCAACTTGCCAATTTGTCCAGGGATGGCTTACTTTTGTAAGACGGCACTCAAATCTACCACCTTACTCACCAGATCTCAATAAAATTGAGCCCAAATGGGCGAGAAGCTAAAGCCATTCGACGGAAATTCAAAAGTTCCCTCAACCAGATTTTCCAAAAATAGGATAGAGGATCATTTTATAAGGTGTTAGCTATAGAGTGTGTCTGGTAAAAGATATTTTCATAGGGTTGTCATTCTCGCGGAAGCGGGAATCTAGACAATTATCACAATCTGTTGCTTCTGCTGAAGCGTCATGTTGATAGCTTTCCCCCTGGATTCCAGCGGCAGCGGGAATAACGATAAAGGTACCTTTTACAAGACACGTTCTATATAAAGAGCAAGTTCAGTCGTAATGCTTATATTTAAATTTTTTCTGTTATTTTCTGGTGGTTTTAAAGCAAAATCTGGCACTATAAGGGATTACTTACAGTTTCTTTGGTCAAGCGTGCCAATAATTTAGACTCCATAAATACCGTTTGCAAACGATACCGGAAGAGCCCGAGAAATAAAGCAATCCATGCCAAGAGCATAATCCCTAGGGGAAGTAACATCTCTGGGTGGAGGGAAGGGCCTTTAGCCCGAAAAATGGAAGCGGGCTGATGAAGTGTGGTCCACCAATACACAGATCCTTTAATGATAGGTACATTAAGCCAACCCAAAATAGCCAGGTAAGCCGCAGGCTTTTGGGCTTGAAAAGGGTTATCAAAGACATGCCGGAGCCCGAGATAGCCACCGTAGAGAAGTAATAAGATCAGCATAGATGTTAGGCGTGCGTCCCAAACCCACCAGGTGCCCCACATGGGTTTGCCCCACAGGATGCCTGTAATCAGGCTGATCAGGGTAAAAACTGCGCCGATAGGCGCGGCAGCGTGGGCGATCAAATCTCCTACCGGTGCTCGCCAAATTACGAAAATGCCACTTCCCAAAGCCATAAGGGTATACACCGCCAGCGCCCCCCAGGAGGCCGGCACATGGATGTAGAGAATACGCATCGCCTGTCCCTGTTGGTAATCAGGTGGGGAGATGACCAAAGCCAGTATCAACCCAAGCGTCCATGTGATCAAAACCAGTATCCACGTAAAGTTTGCAACAGCATCCACCCTATCAAGCAGGACAGATGGGGCCAATGATCTGAAGATTTTCTTGCTAGACGGCATAAAATTGCTCCGCCAAAATGCGTTCTTCCAAATTATGTTGGGCATCAAAGAGCATGAGGACACTCACTTTTTCATCCTCAAAGATCGAAACTGATTTGATTTGCCGAATTTCTTGATCATCTGCAACAACGCTGACGGGGCGTTTGACAGGATCTAAAACCTCTAAAGTGATGACAACGTCATGGGGAAGGACAGCTCCCCTCCAACGCCTGGGACGGAAAGCGCTGATAGGCGTCAAGGCCAGCAAACGTGAACCAATTGGTAGAATGGGGCCATGGGCTGAAAAATTATATGCGGTGCTTCCTGCTGGCGTTGAAACCAGAACGCCATCACAAATGAGTTCCTGCAATCGGGGTTTGCCATTGACAGAAATGGCAATTTTCGCGGCTTGATAGGTCTCCCTCAAAAGAGAAATTTCATTAAAGGCCCACGCCTCATGTTTGGTTCCAGAAAGCGTCGTTGCCTGCATTTTCAGCAAATTAACATGGGTTCGATGTCCTCGATTTAGCCGTTCTAATAGCTCACCCACAAGACAGGGACTGTTCATCAAAAACCCAACGCTGCCATAGTTGATACCATAAAAAGGTTTTTCATAATTTAAAAATTGATGGAGCGTGTGAAGCATGAAGCCATCTCCCCCCAGCACAACAAAAGCATCCGCATCTTCGGGGGAAGCTTGACCATAGGATTTAATAAAATGACAAAATACGTCTTGCGCCTCTGGAATATTTTCACAAGCCACAAAGTGCAGCCTTTGATAGGCTAGGGCAGCTGACTTTTCTTTTCTATTTTTAGCAGACATTTTGTAAAATCCTTGGACAGTCGGCGCATGAGTTCCTCATAAAAAAAAGGTCCCGCCCCGATTTGATTTCCCAAAGGGTCTAATCGACCTGTATGAATTTTATGAGATTTCAAGAAAATCCGCAAACGGCTTGCCTCAAATTGGGGTTCTAGAAAAACGCATAAATTTGGGTTTTTCGACAACAGTCCAAGCACGTGACCAAATTCTCTTGGTTTTAGAGGAGATTCTGGAGAAGCAAGCATGACATCTAAGGTTTTAAGCTGGTAACGGTTTTCAAAATATTGGTAAGCATCATGAAAAACGATAAAGGGTTGTTCCTTGAAAGGCTCAAGTTGGTGCGTCAATTCTTCATGTAAGTTGATAAGGCGCTGTTCTAATTTTTTTAAATTATCCTGATAGATTGTTGCAAACTTAGGGTCTAATGCGACCAACTTAGCCGTTAAAAACTGAACAATTTTTTGAGCCCGAACAGGGTCTAACCAGATATGTCCATCTGGGCCAATGGCATGATGGTGCGCATGCTTAGCAGAAATAGGGTTCAGATACTCCCGGATCTGAAGCCAGCCAAAAGAGGGCTCATTTTGTAGGGTGATAACCTTTTCAGGGGCAAGTGATTGAATACTCTTCGCAATTCCAGCTTCGACCGAAGGGCCAAACCACAGCACACAATCTGCTTTTTTAAGAAAAAAAACATCTTTAGGATTAAGGGATGCTGTATGGGGTGATCCTTTTCGTTGTAACAGCAAGAGGGGATAGCCCCGTCCTTGCATCAAAAATGCAACCCAGCTGTGGAGGGGTTTTAGGGTTACAACAACGCGAGGAGGCGATTCAGAAACAGCAAAAACAGCTCGCAGGCTCCCAGATAAAAAAAACCAACAACAAAAAAATAAACTTAGCAGGCTTTTGAGGGTTGCTTTTTTGAACTGCGCTTTCATAACCTTACCCCTCTGTTTGGCGTTGTTGCTTTTCCCACAATGCAGCATAAACGTCTCCTCGAGATAGAAGCTGTTGATGGGTGCCTCTTTCCAAAACACGCCCCTGGTTTAACACAAGAATCTCGTCAGCATCCACAACTGTTGATAGGCGATGTGCTATCACTAATGTTGTATACTTTGCCGAAATTTCACGCAAGTTTTCTTGAATCATTTTTTCTGTCTTTGTATCAAGGGACGACGTGGCCTCATCAAAAATAAAAATATTGGCTTGTTTAAGGATAGCTCTCGCAATGGCAACCCGTTGCTTTTCTCCCCCTGAAAGCTTGAGCCCTCGTTCGCCCACAAGGGTCTGATATTGATCAGGAAGCTCCATAATAAAATCATGGATATGGGCTTGCCGCGCGGCGTCAACCACTGCTTCAGGGGATGCCTCTAAATGACCGTAAGCGATGTTGTAGAAAAGCGTGTCATTAAAAAGAATCGTATCTTGGGGAACAATGGCAAGCCTGCGCCTTACGCTTGCTTGGGTTAGGGTTCGAATATCTTTTCCATCCAAGCGAATGCTGCCGGATATAGGGTCAAAAAATCGAAAAAGTAAGTGGAGTATGGTGGATTTACCTGATCCGCTTGCGCCCACAATCGCGAGGGTTTTTCCAGGAGATAAGGTGAAAGAAACCTCTTGAAGAATAGGGCGCTTGGGAGAATACGAAAAAGAAATTTTATCAAAAATGATCTCTCCTTTGCTATCAGGTGCGTCCCTTGCATCTGGCGCATCTTCAATTTTCTCTCTCAAATCTAGAAGTAAAAACATCTCTTCCATATTAAGCAGGGCAAGCTTTAGTTCTCTATAGGCAAACCCCAGCACGTTGAGCGGGATGTAAATTTGCAGCAAATAGGCGTTAACCAACACAAAATCTCCCAAGGAGATTGTCTGAGCCATAACAGCTTTTGATCCGTAAAACATCACGAGGGTCAAGCCTAGCGTGATAATAACAGCTTGGCCAAAGTTTAAGAACGCCAAGCTCAGCCGCACTTTGATAGCAGAATTTTCATATTGTTTCAAAGAATTATGGAAAGATTCAGCCTCATAGGCTTCGTTTCCAAAATATTTAACGGTTGCATAATTCAACAAGCTATCCAGAGATTTTCCGCCAAGTTCGCCATCAAGGCGATTGCTTTCCTTGACTAAAGGGGTTCGCCACTCTGAAACAACCAAGGTGAAAGAAGTATAGACGATCAACGTAAGCAGGGTCAAAAACCCAAAAATGAACGGATAAAACGCAAAAAGCACCAAACAAGCCAAAAAAATTTCTAGGAAAGTGGGGAAGATGTTGAACACGAGAAAACGGAAAAACGCTTCAATGCTCTTGATACCCCGCTCAATTCCTCGGCTTAAATTTCCAGTTTTGCGGTTTAAATGGAAAGACAGGCTTAATCCATGAAGGTGCTCAAAAATGGATAACGCAACGTGGCGAATGGCTTGTTGTTCAACCCGAGCAAAAAGAGCGTCTCGCACTTCCGAAAAAAACGAGGCCGCCATGCGGAAAGCACCATAGGACAAAATCAGCCCCATCACGCCAAAAATCAGTGTTTGCTGAGATTGGCCTTGGAGTGCGTCTACAACCATTTTATAAACAAAAGGAACAAAAGTTAGAAAAAGCTTTGCAAAAATCAAACACAGAAAACTGGCCACAACCCGCAACCGGATGGGCACATCACAAGACGGCCAAAGAAAAGGCCATAATCTTTGAAAAACAGAAAAAAATTTGATATTTTGAACCTGGAAACGAATGAGAAAAAAGCCTTTCAGCTATTTTTTTTGTGCACCCGACGCTTATTTGGCTCCCCGGGACGGACTCGAACCGCCGACCCAGTGGTTAACAGCCACTTGCTCTACCGACTGAGCTACCGGGGAACACATAGGGTCCCTTATAACATATTTTTAAAACAGGTGTGAACTTTTTTTGAAAAAATCATGTTATTTAATTTTTCAAGTGAA
>JBOFKI010000011.1:0-13279 GCA_051657245.1 Alphaproteobacteria bacterium
CATACACGTCACAGATCCCCTAATAATTTCCTGGCAAATCTCTTTGCAGGAATCCTCGCTTACGTCTTAAAGCCCAAAAAACCATCCCTAACTTGGAAACATAGACTCGAAGTAGGACTCCTTACGTCGAGCTGAGGTTCTTGTACGTTTGGCGAAGTTTTATGCCTGGTTTAGACGCCAAAGCTTGTCAGCTGTTGCCTGGCCCGATTCAGCAATTTTGAATCTGTTGGAAAAGCAATGTTCTTCTCCATCACGGTTTGCAGATCTTTCACGGCCACGGTCTCCGTTTTCAAAGCAACCACGATGGTTTCGGCCAAAATCTTTTCCAAGACTGTCTTGACCAAGGCGTTTTCTCCATCGGGTTAGCGAGCTTCCATCGGCGGGAAGATCCAGTCAAACCCGCAGAAATACTGCCAATACGGATTCTGAACCCACTGTTTCACAACCGCTTCGTCCGACAAATCGTGCAGGTGTTGCAGCAGCATCAGCCCTACCATCAGCCGAATGGGTTTGGGAGGCTGGCCTGGACCATCCTTGAAGCTTGAACCAAAGCATTACTCAAGCTCACACCAGTTGATTTGACCTGCCAAAATAAACAAAGGATCTCGAGGATTCAGCTGATTGGATAGACGTTCTTTGAAAAGCTCACCTTGAGATGTGTCGGTTTCTGACGGTTTCATTTTGCAAGCTTTCGGTCTATGGAGCCTCGTTTCTTGCAATTATCTTAACCCTCCAGCCCCTAATACCAAGATAATCCAAAAGCTACAGCTATTCTTCAGGGACGACTATTTATAAGGGGTTGACTATACAAGCGCCGACACTTGGTCGAAAATGCCTTCTTGCATCTTAAACGCTGGAGAGGGATAACGCTAAAAACACGTCTTCTTTCCTTGCCGCGGCTCACATCCGTTGCCTGGCGCTTTGGCTTAATATCTCATGACGATACATCCTAAAAACGGTTTCGAAAAATGCCTTATGTTTATGCTGCTTTGGCAAGAGAAGAAGCTTCTTTTTCTAAAGGTAATGCGCTTCCAGAAAGCCACGGTTTATCAATTTTTTCAAAGTGAAGAACGCCCCACATAAAGCCCACGCCTGTTGTTAACATGATCACCCAAATTCCCCAATGCCCCATAAAAGTAGACAGGTAGATAAGTCCGAAAGACGTGATAACATGCATCAAAGCCCTTGAAAAAGCATAAATAAAACTTACGTAGGTGACCCGCTTGAGTATGGGAAAATGCACTAAAATGATGGAAACTGCGGGCATAGGGTAGGAAGAAAAGAACACGCTAATCGCTTGAATTAAAAACACAGATGAGGGAGAGGTGGCATTCGTTAAGAAATAAGGACACACAAGGATGAACAAGAAGAAAACAACCTGTTTAATCTTTAAAATTTTAAGGGGATACATCCTGTAACTTAAGAACGTGACAAGGGCAAGGCTCACCATCTCAATAATAGAGACCAGCAAATTTTGGTGAATAATTTGTTCTGATGTATACCCAAAAGAATCTTTGAGAACATTTGCACAATAAACGTAGGTGAAATAAAAACAAACTGGCCAAGCGCACGTAATGAGAAAATAGGCTAAAATGCTTTTATAGCGCAATTTTTTTTCTGCGGCAGATAGGGGAGGTTGCAGTTTATTTTGTCGTTTTTGCGTTATTTTCTCAATAAATTCTGGTGTTTCTCTCAATTTTGTTCTGGCAACGGTTCCAACAATCGCGATACAAGCTCCTACCCAAAAAGCCATTCTCCAATTCAACATCAAAGCCATTGAAAGGCTTGCGATGCCCAGGGCTACCATAGAGCCAAAGCTTTTGCAAAAACCAGTAAAAGAAACAACAGGATGCCTAAAAGGGTGGGGGATTTTTTCAGTTAAATAAACCTCAGCTGCTACTACTTCCCCTAACGAAGAAATGCCTTGGATGGCTCGGCATGCGGTGACACACCAAGCAGCTGCAATGCCCATTTCAGCATAAGTTGGGATATTAGCCATAACAATACAAGAAACAGCCATCATCAACGTTGTCATCATCACCGTATGTTTTCGGCCAATATGGTCTCCAATATACCCAAAAAGAAGCGCCCCAAACGGTCTGAAAACAAACGTTGAGCAAAAAGCGAATGCTGAAAGAAGGGATGCTATGTAAGGGTCTGTTTTGGGAAAGAAAAGCTCATTAAGCAAAACTGCCATATGCACATAGAGCATCAGATCAAAATATTCTAAAAATGTTCCAATCTGTAATAAAACAGCTGTTTCTTTTTGATTTTTTGTGAGCGAAGAGAAAAATCCCATTGTGTAAGCGCCTCTTTTTTATGAGACTTGTAATGCAAAAAAGAAGCATTTGTCAATTTAATTTTTCAAGAAAATCAATAAATTTTGATCAGTTAAGCGCGGGGTTTAGCAAAGGTATGGGGAATCCATTGAATTTCTCCCGTTTGAAGCCACAGTAAACCATACATAATTTCTCTTCCGGGATAGATCTGGGAGATGCCTTCTGCATAGGCTTCGAGCTGTTGGATGTAAAGGGAGGGAACTTCAGAAAGGGAAGTGTGATGCCCCGTTTTAAAATCAACAATACGGATTTGTTTTTCAGCCCTCCAGAGAT
This sequence comes from Alphaproteobacteria bacterium, assembly GCA_051657245.1. Lineage (GTDB taxonomy): Bacteria > Pseudomonadota > Alphaproteobacteria > Holosporales > JBOFFI01 > JBOFFI01. Next base: position 2,613 of record JBOFKI010000011.1, read on the forward strand.
AGTCGATTTGCCCCACAAAGCGTTTTCCAGCAATCCATGCTGTTAAGGGAACCTCAATTTGCGTTTGGGACGTAAATAAAAAGTCACACTCACGGTTTTTCAAAAGGATTTCGAATTGCTTCAACCGTTCCGCTCCCCGCTTCTTCAAAAGCGGGTTTGATGTGAGGGCTTTTTCTAGCCGAGGAAGCCGGGCTTCTGGCGGAAGATTTTTAACCAGAGATAAAAGGCGGTGCAAAGCTTGGCCTTCGTCAGAACCCTCGGCATCAAATGGGTCTGCTTGGCTTGCTCCATCTCCCAATGAAGGGGCCAGAAATGTGGGGGATGCTTCAGGGGGGGGAGCTGTCCTGGCCCAGTCTGGCAGCGTGTGGCTCACATAAGCAGAATATGCAAGGGCTTGCTTGGGTGAGTCTTGCCCCAGATTCACCCCCGTTTGAAGGCGGTGGCCTTGCCCGGCCCACGTTTCGATCTCGCTGGATTGAAACGAAAATGGCATGGTGGCGGGGTGCTGGCCCAGGGCCCCTTCCAAGTGCGGATACCAGCTCTGTTCAAAGGCTGTTTTTTGAAATTGCTGCCACCCTGTGAGGTAAAGCCTCTCCTCGGCTCGGGTCATGGCGACATAAAGCAAACGGTGATATTCTTGTTCTTGTAAGTGCCTTTCTTCCGCTTTAAAGGCGTTGGAAAGGGGAACATCTTCAGCAGTCGTAGGGGACAGCAGCATCAACGTGCGCCCTTTGTGCTTCCCCCACAAAAGGGGGGATGGGGTTGAAGAAGGGGCTTGGCAGGTATCTGCTAAAACCACTACTGGCGCTTGTAGTCCTTTTGAACCGTGGATCGTCATCATCCGAACTTCATCTCGTGCGTTGTGCTCTAGGTCTCTCTTGATATTGACGTTTGCTCGCGAAAGCCAAGCTAAAAATCCTTGGAGCGAGGGAGGGTGGATATTTTCATAAGCCAAAGCAAGGTTTAAAAATTCTTCGATAGGGTCTTGGGCCTCTGGGCCTAGGCGCTCTAAAATTTTCCGCTTTCCCTCATGAACGGTCAGCAAGCGCTGATAAAAACCATAAGGCGAGAAAAAAGTTTTCACCTCTTCCTGAAGGAGCGCCAAAAAAGCGTAGGCTTCTTGGAAAAGTTGAGGATGGCTGGAGGCTTTTTCCTTAAGGCGATCCCACAAATTTTGGGTGCCGCGATCCCAGGCGAGCTCAAACAGCGCTTCTTCGCTTAGGCCAATGAAGGGTCCTTTCAAGACTGTCGCCAAGGCTAACTCATCTCCTGTGAACAATAGAAATTCTACCAACTTAAGGAGGTCTGCGATGGCCAGCTGGTCTGCAAAAAAGAGGCGGTCCGCCCCCGCCACAGGAATCCCTTTTTCTTTGAGGGCTCGAACCAAACTGTCCACAAAAAAGGTTCGCCTTCGAACCAGAATCAAGATGTCCTGGGGTCGAAGCAACGCACCTGAGGCGCGCTGTTCTCCCCGCTGAAACCACTCAGCAAAGGTGGAAGCCAACTGTTTTGCGAGAGAAACATAAGGGGGGAGGGTTTGATGAGGATGGAGAGGAAGCTCCCACGGTTCTTGCTTTTCTTCTCTGTCCGGAAGGGGTGTTGCAGGCCAAATCTCCACCCTTCCTTCTTGATGCTGTTTAGCAGGGCACGCTTGGTGGGATAGTGCGTCTTCATAAATCCCTTGTTTGAGTTGGGGCAACTGAAAAACACGGTCGACGGCTTCTAAGATGGCGGGGGAGGAGCGGAAGGAGGTTTCCAGGCGAAGATCGTGCCAGCGCCCTTTGTTGGCCATCACCTGGTCACGGAAGTGGCGCTGCATCTCAAAAAAAGATTGGGGTGACGCACCTTGAAACCGATAAATAGATTGTTTAGGATCCCCCACCACAAAGAGGGTGCGAGGGCTTTGTGGCTCTGTTAGACTTGGGTGGCTGAAAAATTCCTCCGTTAGAAGACGCAGCACCTCCCATTGCTCTTCGCTGGTATCTTGGGCCTCATCCACCAGGATATGATCAATTCCCTTATCAAGCTTATATAAAACCCAGCCAGAGCCCCCCCGCTTGCCTTTCAAAAGCTCCAGGGTTTTGAGGATGAGATCATCATAGTCCAAGACGGCTTTTTGTTTTTTCAGGGTTTCATAGACCCGCTGGACTTCCTTCAAGACCACCCAAAACGCTTGAGTATTTTCATAAAGCCCCAGGGTTTTACGTTGTAATTCATAAGCTTCAATAGCTTCAATCTCTTGGTTCAGAAGTATTTCTAACGTGGGATTTTCCCTTAACAAAGACACAGAGAGAATCTGTTTTCGAAGCGTGCCTGTGCCGGTGAAAAAAAGCGCCCGATAGGCTTTGTAATGATCGTGGAAGGGATTTTTCCGCCATAGATTCGCTTGGTGCCAAAAAGCCTGGTCTTTTGCTTTTCCTTGGTCAAAAAAAGCCGAAAAAGGTTGAAAAGCTTCTAGGTTTTTCAAAGAACAGCCCACAAACGCCTCCCAAGCCTCTTCCAACGTTTGGGAAGGTGAGAGGTTTAAGCTTTCTCGCAAAAAACCTTCCACATCCTTTTGCTGAAACAGTTTGAGCAGCTTCAAGCGTTTTGAAAACGCTTCTTGAAGCAAGAGGGTGAGTCTATCCTCATGGAGGTAAGATGCCAGATGCCTAACGGCTTGGGTAAGAGCCGGTTGGTGACCTTGGTGGGCTAGCTCCAGCACGCGATCTTGAGCCGTGGCCAGAAGCTCTTGGGCGTGTCGCTCTTCCAAGACAGAAAAAGAAGGGTTGATCCCCGCCTCAAGGGGAAATTGGCGCAGGAGAAACTGACAAAAGCTGTGGAGGGTTTGGATTTTCAGCCCCCCGGGGGTATCGAGAAACAGCGTTAACAGCTGACGTGCCCGGGCGCGATCTTGGGGGAAAGGGTTTTTTTTGAAAACCTTTAAAGAAGCCTCTAAGGCATCTGAATCCATCACTGCCCAATCGCTGAGCTTTTGATGCAAGCGATTGGCCATTTCAGCTGCTGCTGCTTTAGTGAATGTTAGACACAACAGCCGTTGGGGGCTGCACCCTTCCAGCATCAACGCTAAAAGCCGGTCAATCAATACCTTGGTTTTTCCAGACCCTGCAGAGGCCGTCAGCCAAATGCTGGCAAACGGATCAATGGCTTGCTGTTGCGAAAAGGTCAGCGGAAAAAAAGACGAATTTACAGATGCTTGATGGTTCATGAGAGGATGCTTTTTGTTGAAAATCTTTGGGGAAAAAGGTAGCATCGAACGCCGCTTGTTTATAGATTAATTAACAAAAGGTTAAAAAAAAATTAAACTTTTTTTAATTATTCAATTAATATTTAAGATTAATTTAATTTTTGGGGGGGGTAAATGAAAATATTTTCTATTTTATTTTTTTATATGTTATGGAGCGGCCAGCAAAAAGCTCAGAGCTTACCTCAGCAAGATGTAGGCTTTCTTAACTGCAATGAAGAAGACAAAAAAAATTGCTTAAAGAAGGCTGAAAATCGGGTTCAGAGTCTTATAGAACATATAAAAGACACATTGGATAACGTAAAAGAAAAAATGGCTAATTTGCCTAATTTTCAAAAATTAAAAATATTTACCGGTATAAAAAGCGTGACTCTGGAAGAATTTTATCAAGAAGAAGTTGCTTCTTGGGAAGAGCTGAAAGAGAATATCCGAAAAATAAGAGAAGAAGATGGATCATTTGAAAAATTAATCGCACTATCTTTAGAAGATAGGTCTCAAAATTTAGTAAATCAAAAATTACTCTACAAACAAATGAAAGAAAAATTCAATGAATTAAGCATTTCTTCTTCCGCATTAATAGATCGACAAAATGATACGCCTCTAGACAGCAACCTGCTGACGATTGAAAATTTTAAGAGAGAGTCAAAAGAATTCTATTCTGCTGTAGAGCAAGATGTGTATGATATGTGGGATGATCTTGCTATAGATTTTTTATCTCTCACAATTTTACACAAATTATCTAATGATACTAAGCGTTTGATTGCAGCGTCCCCCTCCCTTCATCCAAAAATTCAAGATAAAACGATAGATTTAAAAAGGTCTCAGGATATTTTAAGATGTCAAGATGTTATTCTATATAGTCATCATATCGCTCTAAGCGATGCAGAGCTCCCTTGTTATACTTATGCGGGGCTTCATAAATCTAAAGAAGAGGCGTCTACTACTTTTCCTGTGACCTTATTTCAACATCAAGAAATAACGGGAATTGTTTTTGGACAAAAGAAAATTCTTCCCCTTGAAATTCCTGATTTTTTGAAAACTCCTTCCCAGGTGCAAGCAACAATCTCAGGGGCTTCAGACGAATCAGAGTCTGAAATTGGACTCAAAAATCTTTCAACTGGAGAACCTAGAATAAACGTTGAAGCACAGCTGGTTGAGGTCGCGATAGAGACGCACCAAGCCGTGGCGCAAGAAGAAAATAAACCCGAGCTAACTAAGCTTGTCCAAAAGCAGATCCCACAAAAACAAGAGCCTGCTTCCCCAACAAAAGTAGTTGCTGCTGTTAAAAAACCTCCATCTCTCCAGTCTGAGCAGCCAACAAACCCACAGCAGCCTCATTTAAGGGGGAACCACCTTCAAACCCACAACGATATTTTCAACGCTAAGCCAAACAGTGTCAGTTTTGATGCGTTCAAAACCCTTTGGAATTTTCTGGGCGGTGAAATTTTGAGCAACGGAGGGGGTGGGTCTCATCGGAGGTTGGGATGGGATGGGAAAACAGTGGGGGGCACCTATGTTCCCCATGGTGGTCATGATTATGGTCCACGCAGTATCCGTTCTCTTCGAGAGGCTCTCAGCGCCATTGGCTTCGGGCAAGGTGTAGAAAAAGGCCTTCTTCCAAAAAGGTTAGCCGCTGTTGCGCTTTCCTAAAACGCTTTGTTTTAAATCTAAAGCGGCAGCTCGAGCGGCAGAAGTGATGGTTTCTCCTGAAAGCATTCGGGAAATCTCTTCCACATGCGCTTCTTGGGATAAGGGAACAACCTCGGTGCAAACGGTTGTTCCCTCCAATAATTTTTTTTCAATCTTCCAATGTTGGTCCGCATAAACCGCAATTTGGGGGGAGTGGGTGATAGCCAGCACTTGGGCTGATTTGGAGAGCTCTTTTAATTTTGCACCGATCGCCTGGGCCACCGCACCGCCTGTGCCGCTTTCAATTTCATCGAAGATGAGGGTGCCTGTGTCCTGACAGCTCATCAAAGCGCTTTTCAAGATGAGCAGAAAACGAGAGAGCTCCCCCCCTGAAGCCACCTGGTGAAGCAATCCTGGTGGGGATCCGCGATTGGTTTGGATCCAAAAGCTGAACCGGTGCATCCCCTGGGGGCCATATTGCTCTTCCGGTAGTGCCGCATCTTGGATGAAGAAAAAAGTTTGGGAAAGTTTTAGCTCTGGGAGCTGCTGCTGGACGTTGTTTTCAAGCTTTCTAGCCGCTTCTAAGCGTTTACGGTGGAGTAAACCAGCTTGCGTTTCATAAGCGAGTTTTGCTTTTTCGATGGCTTGGCGGAGCGCCGCTTCTTGAAAAGCCCCATATTCAAGCAGGTGAAGTTGGGTTTGCAACGTTTTTTGAATCTGCCCTAGGTCTTGGACGGAAGCTTGGTGCTTTTTGGCAAGGGCACGTAGGGTGTGCAACCGGTCATCTAACGTTTCAACAGATAGGGATGCATCCTCTTGGAGGTTATGGCGAAAAGCGGCTAAGGCTTGCTCTGCTTCCTCAAGCTCAATGAAAAAATTTTCTGACGCTTTTTGGAGAGGAATTGCTTCTTTTTCTGAGAAGGAAGCGAGACGCTGAACCTGGCGTTGAAATTGGGAAAATAGGTGCTGCAGCCCGCCTGGCTCCTCAAGGATTCGGGAAAGATATTGGAGGATTTCTGCTGATTTTTCCTGTTGTTGGATCCGTTGTCGCTTTTGTAACAGGGCTTCTTCTTCTCCAGGAGGAAAAGGGGCTGCTTGTTGCAGCTCTTCTAGGCAATAGGTCAAAAAGGCTTTTTGTTGCCCAGCATGGTCTTGTTGTTGGCGTAAATGTTCATAATCCTCAACGGCTTGATTCCAACAAACATAGGTTTCAGCGGTTTTGGCTTGGATGCTCTGACAATTTCCATAACGATCTAAAAAGCGGGTTTGGTCTGAGATGACCAATATGCGGTCAAATTGTCCGTGGATATCAATCAAAAAACTTCCAATTTGGCGTAACCTCTGGAGGGTGGTTGGCTGATCTTGAAAAAAGGCTCGGCTCCCCCCGTCTTTTTTAAGGATGCGCTTGAGAATCAGGGGCTCAGCCTCTGTTGTGTTGAGGCCCTGCTCCTGTAAAAAAGCCCAAATGGGGTGGTTTTTGGGGGGCGTAAACACGGCAGTCACGCAAGCTTCTTGTGCGTCTTCTCGAACCATGTTACTTTCGGCCCGCTCTCCCAGGGCAAGCCCAAGGGCTTCAAGCAAGATAGACTTTCCTGCGCCTGTCTCCCCTGAAAGAATGGTGAGCCCCTGGCGGACATAAAGGTCTAAAGCAGGAATCAGGCGAAACGCGCGAATAGAAAGAGACTCAAGCACGGCTAGCTAAACTCCTTTAACCTTTTTTTTCGCAAGCCTTGATTTTTATGAACAGACTATAGAACTGCTTTTTCCAGAAGGCAAGGCATAGAAAGCGCTCATCCCTTTTTAGGGGACACAAGATCTACGTCTCCTGTTAAAATATGTTTGCGCTCGCCGGAAAGCATTCGCAAAACCATGGCGCCTTCTAAATCAATATCCTGAAAAATGCCCTCCTCTGAAACATCAGAACCACTATTAATTTTTACCAGTTGTCCTAAACCATAGGCTCGTTCGATCCAAAGCTTTCGAATCGCCTCAAACCCTTTTTCTTGGAACAATGCTTCAAAATGATGAAAGGCAACGCAAAAAGGAGACAACATTTCTGAGGCAAGCACATCTACCCCCAATTGCTTCAAGGAAATGACGGGGTAGGCTGCCTTAAATGGACTGTTTGTCAGGTTTACCCCTACGCCGCCTATTAACCATTTGAGATTGCCCGTTTGCGCATCAACCTCAGATTCCAGCAGAATGCCACCTACTTTAAAATTTTTTATGTAAAGGTCGTTTGGCCATTTGTAAAAAACAAAAATCCCTGGCGGCAATACATTTGCTAAAGTTTTCCCCATCGCTAAGGCAAAAATGAAAGCATATGCAAAACAGCCTGATGGCTCAACACGGGGTCTTAAAAGGAGTGAAAGTGAAAGATTTCCCTGGGGAGAAAACCAGGAACGCCCCCGCCTTCCCCTAGCATTGGTTTGACAATTTGACACTACTAAAGTTCGGTCTGGAAAATTTTTCCGTGCCAAAAAAAAAGCCTCATCCATCGTGCTGGAGAGCACTTCAAACGTACATAACGTGTAACCGTAAGGCAGACGTGTTTGCTTCAAAAAATTAGCTACCTAGTGAAAAATAAAAGAACAACGGGGCTTATTATCTCTATTTTTATCAAGGTTACAATAGTTTTTTATGGGGCTGTAATCTCTCATAAAACGGTTTCTCCTTTTTTAAGAGAAAGAAGAGGAATGGGTTGTTTTCCTGATTCTTTTTCAAAAGAAATTAATGTTGATATTTCGGAAAGCGCATGATTTCCCGCCAATTTTTCTTTTTTAGATGTTCCTATGAAAAAATTTCCTTCAGTTTCTGAACAAATGGAATCAAGCTGATCGCCCTCAGGCGTAATGAAGCACTTTGCAAACGAAAAACCTTGAAAGGGAAAAGCTCGTTGGTACGCTTGTAAATATTGCGCCCAGGTTTGGGTATTAGCAGCAATCAGGGACAACATTTTTAAAATTTCTCGAATTTTTAAAATAGAAGTAAAAGGAACGAGAGGATGGGTAACGGCTATCAACAACAACACAAATCCTTCTTTGACAGTTAATAAATCTATGATCACAGGGGTTTCTTGTGGGTCAAAAAGTAAATTAATATAAAAAGGAACGTCTTCTATGGGGTTTGAGGGTTCTTGGTCTGCATAAAAAAGAGGACTTGTCCAATGTTTAAAGCCCGAGTTTTTCAAAAAATCCAAAATACTTTTATCATCTTGGGAAATATTTAAAATGGCTGGGGCAAAATAGCTGAAATTTTTGAATTTACTTTTTCGAAGGCTCCTGAAAATAGTCTCTTCCAACTCTGCCATGTTAATGGGCTTTGAAATAAAATCAAAAGCACCATAATTCATGGCTTTCCTGAGGTTTAATAAATCATCATAAGCAGATAAAACAATACCCCGTGTTTGAGGAGAATATGCAGAAATTTTATCTAAAAGCGTTAATCCGTCCATTCCAGGCATATGAATATCTGTTATCAAAACATCAATCGGTGCTTGTTCCTCTATAATTTTAAGGGCTTCAAAACCGTCTTGAGCAAAGAAAAAATGGAAAATACCTTCCTGGATATGTCGACGAAATCGTTGTTGAACTAAAAGAGACATGTCTTTCTCATCGTCAACCATCAAAATACGCCCCATAAAAAACTTCTCCTGTCTCTATTTGAGATAAATTTTATTTTAGTACTTATTACGTAAGGAATAGGTTAAAAATCGCGCATGGCTTCCCAAATAGGCAGACTGAATGCCACCAGACCGTGCGAAGAGAACCTAAGCCCAACGGCCGAGACAGCGCTATAAAAGATGATTGATCGCTTGATATTAAAAAATTATAAAATAAAAGCACAATAAACCAAATAGAAAAAACACAATATATATTTTTTTTTAATAATTTTATTTTATTTTGTTTTTTATTATTAAATTCTATTTTTTTTTTTGAACTAGGCACGCACAATCTAAACAACACGTAAATTTCTTTCTCTTCTAGCTTTTAAGCGGTTTTTTGCTTTTCATAGAGCTGTTTTTTGGGGAAGCGGCTTCAAGCTGTTTTTAATTTAGATAATTTTAGAACCCCAACTTTCTGTTAAGAATCATTTTCCATAACAAAAAGTCAATATTTTTATTTTTACTAAAATTTTACATAAAAAAACTCTGAGTTTCTGATGGGTTTGAAAAATTTTTCATAACCCTCTTGTTTTGATTTTTTTTTTTAGATATCTTGTGGCCAAAGCGAACAAAACAAAGAGGAAATATGGAAGATTCTTCAGTGTCTAGGCGCCAATTTTTAGGGATGGGAGCAACAGTTCTTTGCTCTACATTACTACTTCCTAGGTCTGCGGCGGGAATTTTGCTTCCTAAAAAATTGTTCACGGGAGAGAGAAAATTAAATCTTTACAATGTTCACACGGGTGAGTTCTTTCATGAGCCCTACTGGATAGAAGGGCGCTATTTATCTAGTTCTCTAAAAGCTATTAATACTTTTTTCAGGGACCATCGTACCCAAGAAGTGAGGCCTATTAACCTCAATTTAATAGATCTCCTCCATAGACTTCAGCGAAAGCTTTCTTATACAAAAGCTTTTGATGTTGTCTGTGGGTTTCGTTCTTGCTCAACCAATAAAATGCTGCGCCGACGGAGCCGGAAAGTTGCTTCCCGGAGTTTGCATATGCAAGGTGCTGCTGTGGATTTGCAATTTAGGGGTATTGCCCTTGGCTATGCCCATAAAGCTGTATGCGCGTTGAAAGGTGGCGGCGTTGGCTACTACCCAGGGCGTCGTGACCGTTTCATTCATATGGATGTTCGAGAGCGGGCGGTTAACTGGGTTGGTTGACATACCGTTTTTTTGCGGCCGAATATCGTTTTTGAAAAAATGAAGCATCACACGCGATATGCTAAGAGAATTTCTTCTTCTTCGCACGCGCCCTCATCCGTTGTTTTGCTTTTTGATTGGCATTTTTAAGGCTGTAGAATGCTTTCATCAAGACCTTGTTCAAGGACAATGCCATCGTCTTTTATCGTAATTTCTAGGCCAATAAATTCGACTAGGGTACCTATGCCAAAAAGATTTTTATAAATTTATTTTGGGTCTAGACTAGCATAAACTCTAGAAATAGGTTTGAATGCTAGGATGAACAAGGGATTAAGCGAATATAAGATTAAAAAAATAATGAGGTACTTTTGTGAGGATATAACAGCCTCTAAAACAGCTGTATTATTAGGGATTAATCGCAACACTATCAATCGATATTATGGTTTGTTTCGCCTGAAAATAGCTGCCTCCACAATGGATGAGAGCAGCCTATTTTCAGGCGAAATAGAATGTGACGAGTTTTACTTCGGAGCGAAGCGCATTCGAGGCAAAAGGGGATGGGGAGCAGCCGGAAAAACGCCTGTTTTTGGGCTCTTGAAGCGTAATGGGAAGGTGTACGTTGAAATCCGTTCCAAACTGTTCCAAAGAAGCTCTCATGCCCATTATACAGGGAAAAATATTGGAAGAGAGCACGGTCTACACAGATGGATGGAAGGCCTATGATGGCTTGATTCTCAATGGATACGACCACTACAGGGTTTTTCATTCAAGAGATGAATTTGCCCGAGGAAAATGTCATGTGAATGGCATCGAAAGCTTTTGGAGCTTCGCTAAAAGACGATTCGCAAAATTCAATGGGTTGACGGATAAAAACTTCCTCTTGCACCTTAAGGAGTGTGAGTTTAGATTCAATCACAGAGACCAGAAAAATCTCTTACCATATCTTTGGAAAATGTGGAAAAACTAGTCCATGCTAGTCTAGACCC
>JBOFKI010000012.1:0-8745 GCA_051657245.1 Alphaproteobacteria bacterium
GAGGCAATCCAAGGAACAGATTTGAGCTCCCTGTTTGTTTCTGTACCAAACGGCTCCCTCTTCCGTGAGCAGTTTAAAAATCTTCGCAACCGACAAGGCAACCCCGTCACTGTGACCTTTCAGTAATGATAAACTTCAGCTGTTTAAAAGCAGGGGCGTTTCTTTGCCATCCCCGCCTCGCTTTGTCCTTCCCGCGGAAGCGGGAATCCAGGTTTCAGCGCCTTTGCAAGCAAACCTTCTCTAAGCTGCAGCCTTCAAGTTCTGGGGCATTTTTTAAATTTTCCCTGGATCCCCGCCTGCGCGGGGATGACAACTGGGGCACGGGAATGACAAAGTGGGAAATTTTTCATTTGCCCTAAACGCGTACGAATCAAGATATTGAATAAAAAGCAAATAAATTGACTCATTTTATCATAAAATTGTATGAAAAATGAGTTTAATGAGGTCTCTTTTCAAAGAGAATTGCATCGGGGGAAGTTATTTGGTATAAAGAGGAACGTTTTTTGCTTTGAACCTGTTCATCGCAAGGTTTTTCAACGGAGAATCGTGATTATTGTTCATACAAACTGAAGAAACACCCAACCCTTTAACCCTGAAATTTATTCCGGGGAATTCCCTGATGCCGAGGGGGAGTACCTGGAGTTGCATAGCAGCGACAGATGCAGAGAAGTCTCCTTTAGCTTCCGCGCTTTGGGCTGTCGGTAATGTGGAAGGTGTTTTTTATGGCGCTGATTTCTTGACTGTTACAAAAGATGCTACGTCTTCTTGGCAGATCTTGAAGCCTTCTTTACTTGCTGTTCTGGTAGATTTTTTTCTCTCGGAAAAACCCTTGTTCTGGGAACAATCAGGCTCAACAGCCCCTTCTTCTTCCCAGATGCCAACAGACCCTGTTTCCCTTGAAATTATGGAAATTTTAAATGCAAAGGTGCGTCCTGCCGTTGCAAGGGATGGTGGTGATATTGTCTTTGATCGTTTTGAAGATGGTGTTGTATATGTGCAGCTCCAGGGGGCTTGTTCTGGGTGCCCGAGCTCAACGGCAACTTTAAAATCAGGCATTGAAACCATGCTAAAACACTATGTGCCTGAGGTTGTTGAGGTCCGGGAATCTCTTTTGTCTTAAAGATTAACAACGATAGGAGAAGCTTGTTGAGACGCTTCCACTTAAAATCTATTTGTATTTATCTGGGGTTGGGAATTCTTTCTTGCTCTGTTGGCTCATTATTTTATTTCGCCCCCCAAGGTTCGTCTTTTTGCAAAAAGGCTTTAGAGCCTGTTGCGAACGTTGAACCCGGAGTGGCTTCTGCCCAACGTTCTAAGGAGCCAGCTCCAGCTGATGCTGCGCGTCAGAAGCCTCATTTTTCTTCTTATTATGGTTTAGGCGCTTTGTTACGCCCTAAAAGCACCGCTGAAGTGCGAAACGTCTTCAAAGATCATGCGTTTCGCTTAGGCGATGTGCAGCGGGGCGACGCTTCCGTGCCTCGGATTTACCTCTCCCATTTTCCAGAAGATTGGAAACGCGCAAAAACTGAAAAAGATAGGCAAAGGTTGTTTATCAAAATGATTTTGCCCCTCATTTTGGAGGAAAATGAGTATACGTTGATGGCCCGGATGCGTGCTATCCGTCTTTTTAGTAAAATAAACCAAGGGAAAACGTTGAGGGAAACTGACCGCAAATGGTTACGCCATGCGGCAAAAGAATATCGGGTTAGCCCCTTTGATGAAAAAGCGCTGCTGGCGCGTTTAGATTTCGTGCCTCCTTCTTTGGCCCTTGCCCAAGCTATCTTGGAAACAGGATTTGGGCATTCTCAAGCAGCTATGAATAAAAATTCTATCTTTGGTCATATGCAGACGTTGACCCAGGTGGCATCTTACCCAAGCTTGCGCCACAGCGTCGTGTCTTATATTCGTAACTTAAACAGGCATCCCGCCTACCGGGCCTTTCATCAGGCTCGGCTTCAAATGCGTACGAAAGGCCAGTTACCCTCGGGCTTCGTCTTGGCCAAGGGGCTGCGGGCCTATTCCATCCGCAGGGAAGCCTATATTCGAGATCTGCAGCAACTCATTCAGCGTTATGGGTTGGAGCGGTACGATACTGCCTACCTTGAGCCAGCAAGATGACACAGAAACCTGCTGAAAACGTATTTCCGGTGAAATCCTCCGCATTCGTTGCGGGGTTTGATTCTCTAGAGGGCCTTGACACGTTTACGTTTTTGCGCCCTCAGCTGGTTTTTGTGGGGCGTTCTAATGTGGGTAAATCCAGCCTGCTCAACGCTATTTTGGGGCGTAAAAAGTTGGCTATCACCTCAAAAACCCCAGGCCGAACACGCCAAGTCAACGTTTATATTTGGGACCAAAGGGTTCACCTTATTGACCTTCCGGGGTATGGGTATGCTGCCGTTTCTAAGACCCAGCAAAAAACTTGGTCGCCGTTGATGGAGGCGTTTTTTGCGATGGAGCCTCCCTTTCGCAAGGTCTACGTTCTTGTGGATGGTCGCCACGGATTTAAAGCGTCAGACCTAGAGATGACAAGGTTTTTAAAAGCCTTTGGGGTTGCTTATGAAGTTGTCTTCACTAAAACAGATAAGGTTTCCCAGGCAACGCTGTTGGAACATGCGAAAGGTCTTCCCGTTTTAGCAACCAGCTCTAAAACAGGTGTAGGGCTTGATATTTTTAGAGATCAACTCCAACAGTTGACCGCTTCTTAAACACCATAAACATACAATTTTTTCCCTGCTCTAAGGCTTTGTTTCCATAACGGGTGCGTGGCCAGGCTTCTGGCCAAGTTTCTGGGCTGGAAGCAACGATGACCGCGTTTTTTTTAAAATTTGGGTGTTGATGAAACACGTCTTGAATCCATGCAACATAAGCCAGATCGTCACTTGCAACCCTCACTTCCCCATGGTCTTTCAAAACCCGGGCAAGTTGATCCAAAAAAGCAGGCTGGAGAAGGCGCCGCTTATGATGGCGTTTTTTAGGCCATGGGTCGGGGAACAAAACAAAGGCCCTTGAAAATGTCGCGGGGGGAATGGCTGGTAAACAGGTTCTGACATCGCTGGAAAAAAGGCGAACCCTAGGTTGGTCTTCAAGAGGAAGCTCTTTGATAAAAGCTGCAACCCCGTTTTGGTATGCCTCACATCCCAAAAATAAGAAGGTTGGATGCTGTTTCAGTTGGGCCAGCAGGTGCTCTCCGCTGCCAAAGCCGATTTCAAGCCAAGCCTCTATGGGGTGATGGGGGGGGAAGAAATCTTCTTCTGGGTTAAACGTGAGGGAAGGTAAGCCTGTTTCAAACGCAGCTTGGGCTTTCTGACGCAAGGTGCGGCCTTTGCGTCTTCCGTAAAATCGAGTTGTAGAACAAGGAGTTACTTGCATGGTTTGTTACCTTCTGTGATGGGGTGGATAGGCCAGAGGCCACACCAAAGACCATAGGAAAAAGGCTCCCAGTTGGTGTAGAACAGCCAATTCTGTAGGAACTTGATAGAGAAGGGTTCCAATGCCCAAGCTTACCTGAAGTACGCCGCCTAAGCCTAGTAACCCATAGCAATGATGTTGGGTGTGTCGATAGCCGCGCACCACAAGGCTTATCAGGATGGTGAGGCTTACCAAAGCTAAAACCCGGTGAACCCACTGGACTAAAGCAGGATTTTCAAAAAAATTTTTCCAAAGGGGCTGAAGCGCAAATCCATCTTCTGGGATCCAGTTTCCGCCCATTAAAGGGAAGGTATTGTAGAGGAGACCGGCGTGCTGGCCAGCGACTAAGGCTCCCCAAAAAAGCGTGACACCAAGGGATGCAAGCAGCAAGCGGCTGTGGGTAGAAAAAGCCCGGGGGAAGCGTAAGGTTTTTAAAAAACCGTGCTCTAGCGCAAGGTCTAAGGTGAGGGAATAGAGCCCCAGGCCAAGGGTCAAATGAAGTGCCAATTTATAAGGGGAGACCCATGGATTGTCGACAAGACCGCTTTGGACCATCCACCAGCCCATCAAAGCTTGCAAGGCTCCGCAAAGCCAGAGAAGACTAATTTTAAAGCGATCCTTGGTGGAGAAAGGAGCTCGAAAGACAAGGTAAGTGGGGACAAGAAGGGCCAGCCCCATGAAGCGCCCCCATAAACGATGAATATATTCCCACCAAAAAATGCGTTTAAAATCTTCTAAAACAAAAGAAAAATTAATTTTTTGGAATTCTGGTGACGTTTGGTATTGCTGAAAGAGCTGCTCCCACGCTTCTTGGGAAAGCGGCGGCAAAGCGCCTGAAAAAGGTTCCCACGTGACAAGGGAAAGCCCAGATCCAGTGAGGCGGGTGATACCGCCCAAAACCACCATCCCCAGGATCAAGAAGCTGAGGCAGCACATCCAGCGCTTAAACGACAGCATGTTTCACGCCTCGGTGGAGTGCGGCGATACCCGTTAGGAAGTTTTCGAACCTTACCTCGGAAAATCCAACGTCTTCCATCAGGTTTGCCAGCAACGGTTGGGAAGGAAAGCGACGGATGCTTTCCACAAGATATTGATATGCTTTCTCATCTCCAGCAACCCACTTTCCTAAAAGTGGGATCACATGAAAAGAATAAAGGTCATAGGCTCCTGATAACAGCGGCGAGGTGCTCGCGCTGAACTCTAAGCAAAAAAAGGATCCACCGGGTTTTAAAACTCTCAAAATCTCCCTCAAAACGCTTTCAGGATTTGTCATGTTTCGCAACCCAAACACCAGCGTGCATAGATCAAACTGCGCATCAGGGAAGGGAAGCATTTCTCCGTTACTGCACACCCAATTCATAGAGGTTTCTTGCTGAAAACATGTTTTCTGACGCCCCTGGTGTATCATCGCCTCTGAAAGATCTGCAAGAACGCACTGTACGGTGGCTTTGCAATTAGCATATTTTTTAAGCATTAAAGCACTGATATCTCCTGTGCCTCCGGCCAAATCAAGGATAGAAAATTCTGCCACATCCTGCGGAGCATCTGGCAGGGCTTTGATGAAATCTTGCTTCCAAAAACGGTGAAGTCCAAAGCTCATCAAATCATTCATCAGGTCATAGGACGTGGCAACCCGATCAAAAAGGGTTTTAACTTTTTGAGTTTTCTCTTCCACAGGAATCTTTTCGAACCCGAAATCAGTGAGAGGGGGTTTGGATGACATGTGCGACTAGACTAACTCTATTATGAACGGCCGGACCATTTAAAATCTTTTCCGGGAAAAATTCAAGAAAAAACCTATTATAGGGCGATTGCGTAAGGACGTGATTATGAAAAAAAGCCTTTTAAATTGTGAAAGAAAAAAAATTATCCGCTCCGCCAAGCCCTTCAGCCTTTATAGCTTTTCATGAGACAACCCTGGGGGACTATTGGGGAAGACTCTTGCAGATTCAAAATTTTTCTGTCATCTTTCGACGAAACTTTTTTTTTAAAAAAAATCTTTTACATTTTTAAAGGTTTTCTTTTTAGAAAATATGGTGCTGAATATAGCGAAACTGTTTTAATTGCTCGCTATGAATTATTAGATTGGGAAAAGGTCGTTAGTCAATGGATACAGCTTTTCAAATTATTTTTGCGTCTGGGATTCTATGTCTCCTCTACGCACTTTATGCTGCGCGACAGGTTTTTGCGAGCTCTGCTGGAACAGAGCGCATGAAAGAAATTGCCTTGGCCATTCAAGAAGGTGCGCGAGCTTACCTCAACCGCCAATACCAAGCTATTGGGATTGTAGGGGTTTTGGTCGCAGGTTTACTCTGGAGTGTGCTTGGGATCCATGTGGCTTTAGGGTTTTGTGTGGGTGCAGTTCTCTCCGGTGTTGCGGGCTATATAGGGATGCATGTGTCGGTTCGTGCTAATGTTCGCACTGCTGAGGCCGCACGCAAAGGCCTTGCTCCAGCCTTGGATATCGCCTTTAAAGCGGGGGCTATTACTGGTCTTTTGGTGGTCGGTTTGGGGCTTTTAGGCATTGTTCTTTATTATGGCTATCTCAAAAGATTAGGGCTTGAGGTACGTCCTGTTTTGGAAGCCTTGCTTGCCTTAAGCTTTGGAGCATCCTTGATCTCTATTTTTGCACGTTTAGGAGGCGGTATTTTCACCAAAGGAGCAGACGTGGGTGCTGACCTTGTTGGAAAGATTGAAGCTGACATCCCTGAGGATGATCCTCGCAACCCTGCGGTGATTGCGGACAACGTTGGAGACAATGTGGGAGACTGCGCAGGAATGGCGGCAGACCTGTTTGAGACGTTTGTGGTGACCATTGTTGCAACCATGCAAATGGCAGCATTGTTCTTTACCGACAGCTTAATGCAAGAAAAGCTGATGCTCTACCCACTGTTGATTAGCGCGGTGTGTGTGCTGGCTTCTGTGGTGGGCACTTTCTTTGTGAAATTAGGCCCTAAACAAGATGTTATGCAGGCGCTTTATAAAGGGTTGATGGTGACTGGCGTTTTATCTGCGGTCTCCATTGCTTTCATGACCCATGCTTTCATCGGAGCAGATACGGTAATTACATCTGGAACTCAGGTATTTCAATCTTATCATCTCATCTTGTGTGCTTTAACAGGTTTGGTAGTGACAGGGTTGTTAGTCGTTATCACAGAGTATTATACCTCCACAAAATATCGCCCAGTGCGAAGCGTTGCGGAAGCGTCCCTGACAGGGCATGCAACTAACATTATCCAAGGTTTGGCTGTATCGATGGAAGCATGCGCCATGCCTGTTTTGGTGATTTGCGTAGGCATTCTTTATACTTATTTCCAAGCAGGACTTTATGGGATTGCGGTGGCCGCAACAACGATGTTGGCCCTTGCGGGGATGATTGTGGCGCTGGATGCCTATGGTCCTGTGACAGATAATGCGGGTGGAATTGCTGAGATGGCAGAGCTTCCTAAAGATGTGCGCAAAGTAACGGATGTCTTGGATGCAGTTGGAAACACCACGAAAGCTGTGACAAAGGGATATGCTATCGGTTCCGCAGGGCTTGCGGCGCTGGTTCTTTTTGCCTCCTACACGGAAGATTTGCGGCAATATTTCCCGGAAGTTGCCTGTGAATTCCGCCTGAGTGACCCTTATGTTGTGATTGGGTTGTTTTTTGGAGGACTTCTTCCTTACTTGTTTGCGGCCCTCGGGATGATGGCCGTGGGACGTGCAGGAGGTGCCGTGGTTCTTGAGGTGCGTAAGCAATTTAAGGAAATACCCGGCATCATGGAAGGCACTGCAAAGCCTAATTATGGCCAAGCTGTAGATATGTTAACAAAAGCAGCCATCCGGGAAATGATTATCCCGTCTCTGTTGCCTGTTTTGGCACCTATCCTGCTCTACGTTGTGATGCGTTATTTGATTGGGCAGGAAGCAGCCTTCACAGCGCTGGGAGGAGCCCTTCTGGGAACTATTGTCACGGGTCTTTTTGTCGCGATCTCCATGACATCCGGCGGCGGTGCTTGGGATAATGCTAAAAAATACATTGAAGATGGTAACTGTGGCGGTAAAGGCTCAGAGGCTCATAAAGCCGCGATAACCGGCGATACGGTTGGGGATCCTTATAAAGACACGGCAGGCCCTGCGGTGAACCCAATGATCAAGATCATTAATATTGTAGCGTTGTTGCTTTTGGCGGTGCTTGCCCACTATAAATAACCCCGGTTCGACGTAAGTATTAAAGAAATTGATTGTTTGGACTTGGAGAAAGGTGAGGAACCCTAGATTTTCCGATAAAAAAGGAAAGACAAATGGTTCCTCTGGTGGTCCTCCTCAACTGTTGTAAAAGAAAGCAAACGGGAACATGTTACGTGGATTCAACAAAGCTGAAAATTTGCCAAATCTCTTTGCAGGGCTCCTCGCTTACGTTTTAAAGCCAAAAAAACCATCCCTGACTTGGAAAAATAGACTCGAATAAACCCTCCTCCTTACGTCGAGCTTATATCTTGAATTTGGAGGTTAAGAAAGTTGTTGTGGTTGGCTTTGTTGAGCTTGTCGGGTAACTCAAAGAGCTATCCACAAATCAACAAAGCTTAGAAAACTGCGGCTTTCAAGACTTTTCAAGAAGCCTGAGTGAGATTAAGCTGATCCACGAAGGGGGGAAAGGTGAACCTGTTGTCGAGCATATTCTTAGAAATCGTACCTCAGATAAGGTCCCTTTCCCCAGGTGTATGAGAACGAACAGTATTTGAGGGCTCGTCTACTGGCGTTGACCCTGCATTCTTAAGAATATCCAAATCACCCTATACAGTATCAACATAAGGACTTTTTACAAAAGACTTCTTTGGAAACTATCATTTTTGTAAAAAAAAGTTAAGCTTTGGTCTGGAGGTGCATATGAAATACGAACAGATCAAAGAGTTGGCATGCGAAAAATTTCGTAGATTGACAGGTGTAAAAAAAGACACGTTTTATAAAATGATAAAAATTCTAGAAGCCGCAGACGTTAAAAAGAAAGCTCGAGGTGGGAGGAAGACCAAGCTTACGATAGAAGACCGTCTTCTTATGGCGCTTGAATATATTCAAAACCAAGACCTTGCCCGTGAAAGAGCAGCCAATGAAAATGTTATGGGAATGCTCAAAAGATTCAAGATTATCTCCGACAAATAAAGCTAGGGCAACATAAAATTATTATAAATGTCGCTAGCACATGATATGTCCGAATTAATTGAGCCACGTGAGTTGTCCGAATTGAAATGTTTAGAATGGCCTTCCTTAAAGGAGGCCATGATGAGCGGAATAAAGACGACTTACGAGGTAATAAAAATGAGATTTGAAGATATTTACGGACGCTACCGACAA
>JBOFKI010000013.1:0-9571 GCA_051657245.1 Alphaproteobacteria bacterium
AAGTGGGGCTCTAAAAGGCTCCATACGTGATCAGAAATATCGTGACGTCGATGAGAAGCTGTCATAAAAAAATCCTTTTTTTGATTGATTCTACATATCATCCTAACATAAAAAAAAATCTTTTGACGACACTATCTAGAACTTAAAAGCTGCAGCTTAGGGAAAGCAGGCATGCAGAGGCGTTGAAGCCTGGATCCCCGCCTGCGCGGGGATGACAGAAAGGGTTTTGATATTTAAGAAGAGCTAAGCGCGTACTTTTAGGCGTTCAAGCCTTATCGCAGGCGTAATTCTGGCGTTCTTATGGAAGATATATTGCTGGCATCTATCACCTCTATGCGTTAAAGTGTTTTACACTCTAGCTTTCCGATAGGTAACCATCCGAGATAAAATACGCAGGCGGGAATGGCAATGGGGTGCCGCAGCCACACCCTCTCAAGAATTTTCCTCAAATTAATCTGAAACTTGGTATCAGGACTCAGACCGTGTGAAAATTTCATAACCTGTTTGGGTTACTGCAACAGTGTGCTCCCATTGGGCCGAGAGAGATTTGTCCCGGGTTACCGCAGTCCAACCATCCTGTAAAATTCTTACATCACTTTTTCCAGCATTCAGCATGGGTTCGATGGTAAAAAACATCCCTGGCTTCAACGTAATGCCCTGCCCTTTTTGCCCATAGTGGAGGATCTCAGGTTCTCCGTGGAAAACACGCCCAATGCCGTGGCCGCAAAAATCCTTGACTACGCTAAACCTTTCTGATTCCGCATAGGATTGGATCGCATACCCAATATCCCCCGTTGTTGCACCTGGTTTTACGACGTTGATGCCCCGCATCATAGCCTCATAGGTAACGTCGATAAGCCGTTGCGCAAAGGGTTTGGTTTTTCCCACCCCATACATACGGCTGGTATCACCGTACCACCCCTTATAAATAACCGTCACATCAATGTTTAAAATATCTCCATCCCGTAAAATCCTGCTCCCGGGAATGCCATGGCAAACCACATGGTTTAAAGACGTGCAGATGGATTTAGGATACCCTCTATACCCAAGGGGAGCAGGGATTGCATCATGCTCTATAATAAAATGATGGCACAATTGATCCAGCTCTTCAGTTGTAACCCCGGGTTTTACAAAGGGCTTAATATAATCAAGGGTCTTGGAAGCAAGGCAACCGGCCTCCCGCATCCCTTCCCAGTCTTTCTCATCAAGGTAAAGGGGAACGGAGGAGGCATTTTTTAATTTTTCGCGTTGCTCGTAAACTTCCATGAAAACACCCTTTAATTCCCCGTTTGAATCCTAGCCACAAGCTCCGCTACAGTGGGGATAACCCCATCTGCATAAAAGGGATCCTGCGCAAAACGATAAGCATTATGCCCTGCAAACATTAAATGCCGCTCAACATCTCCGCCATGGCTGATTTCTTGAAGGGTTTTTTGAATACAGAAAGAACGGGGGTCTGCTTTTTTCCCCGTCGTTCCTTTATCTTGGGCCCAGTTGCTAAATAAACATGCACTCAAGCATCCCATACAATTGACCTGATCTATATGGATCTCTGCTGCCTTCTCAGGCTCCACAAAAATAAGGGTAGAACTGGGGGTTCGCAGTACCTCCGTATACCCTTGCTTAATCCATTCTTCTGCTTGTTTTTTATCATGATGGGTGACGAAAACCAAACGTCCCCGGCTTCCAACAGGAAAGGATGTGTCATGGTCTGCAACTTCAGATGCTGTATAGGCGATTTGTCTGGAGGATCGCTCTTCCAGCTCTTTTAGAAAAGGATTTAAGACCGCTGAAGAATAAAACCCCGTTGGGCTGAACCGATTTAAGAATACATCACCGGGCTGAAGCGTTAATAAACGCTTTTTCCAAGCCTCAGAAATGGGGCTTTCTTGGGTTAAGAGAGGGCGTGTTCCAAATTGAAAAGCGATGGGGCCAAGCTCTGGATTATCAATCCAATTAGACCATTCTCGCAAAAACCAAACACCCCCCGCCATAATGATGGGTATGTGCCCCAAACCCAGCTCAATCATCACATCCCGCAGCGCTTTAACCCGTGGATAAGGATTTTCCGGCAAAAGGGGATTTTCACCATTGCTCAATCCATTGTGGCCACCTGCTCGCCAAGGATCTTCATAAACAACGCCGCCCAAGCCCTCTCCAAACTTGTGATAAGCCCGTTTCCACAAAGCGCGAAACGCGCGGGCGGATGAAACGATAGGATAGTAGTAAACACCAAAACGGGCGGCGATCTCCGCAATTCGGTAAGGCATCCCTGCACCACAGGTCACCCCGTGGATAAGTCCCTTAGCATTTTGTAAAACGCCATAAAGAATCTCTTCTACAGCAGCCATTTCCCACAATACATTCATGTGAATACGCCCCTGGCCTTGAGCCAAATCGTGGGCGATGCGCGCTTGAGCCACCCCCCCTTTGATCGCATAGGCAACCAGCTCACTATGGCGTTCTCGACGCGTTTTTCCGTGATAGACAATGGGTATCGCTTTGCCGTTTTCATCATAGGCGTCTGCATTGACAGCAGAAAAAGTTCCAATCCCCCCCGCGCGAGCCCAGGCCCCTGCGCTCTCACCGTTTGAAACGGAGATTCCTTTCCCCCCCTCAACCAAAGGCAAAACTTCTTTCCCTAAAAAAAGAAGCGGCTTTAAAGCCTTCATCGCAACCTCCTGCTCCGCCTCATCGATTTACTGAATCTACTCCACCAAGCAGCGAAAGCTGCAAGGATCGAAGAGGGAAAAAGCTAACCTGATAAAACGCCTGCCCAAGAAACAGTATTTTTTCAGGCCCTCCCTCTCATACCCTAAATCTTGTGTTTTTAACCGCCACTTGCAGCCGGCCCAGAAACAGGCTGATCTAAGGCCTGCTTGATGCTGAGCTTGATTTTTCCGCGGTCAAAGCCAATAATTTTCACCCTAACTTGCTCACCTTCTTGCACAACGTCCCGAACTTTTTCAACCCGCCGAGGTGCCAGCTCGCTGATATGCACCAGTCCATCTTGGTTCCCTGAAAAATTCACGAAAGCACCAAAGTCCATAATTTTGACGACCTTGCCTTCATAAATTTCACCTACCTGAGGCTCATGGGTGATAGAACGAATCCGGGCAAGAGCTGATTCAAGGCTTTCCTTGTGCTGCGCAAACACCTTCACCGTTCCGTCATCCTCAATATCAATTTTGGCACCGGTCGTTTCACAAATATCACGGATCACTTTTCCACCAGGACCGATAATCTCTCGAATTTTATCTTTATGAATTTTGATAGAAACAATTCGCGGAGCTGTGTCTTTCAAAATTTCCCTTGGGGCCTCTAGCGCTTTTGCCATCTCTGTCAAGATGTGGAAACGTCCCTCTTTAGCTTGGTGCAGGGCTTTTTCCATAATGGCCGTGGTGATGCTGGTTATCTTAATATCCATCTGAAGGGCGGTGATCCCCTCTCGCGTGCCCGCAACTTTAAAGTCCATATCCCCCAAACTGTCTTCATCGCCGAGGATATCAGAAAGCACCGCAAACTGCTCCCCTTCCTTGATGAGACCCATCGCAATACCCGCCACTGGACGCTTAAGCGGAACCCCCGCGTCCATCAACGCCAAAGAGCTTCCACAAACGGTTGCCATAGAAGAAGAACCATCAGACTCCGTAATCTCAGAGACAACACGAAGGGTGTAAGGAAAATCTGCTTGGGTTGGCAGCAAGGGGTGAAGTGCTCGCCACGCCAATTTACCGTGGCCGATCTCACGACGACCTGGCCCTACAAATTTACCTGCTTCTCCCACGCTGTAGGGTGGAAAGTTATAGTGAAGTAAAAAGGGCTCCCGATATTCGCCCTCCAACGCATCAATGATTTGGGAATCTTCTCCCGTACCAAGGGTTGCCACCACAAAAGCTTGGGTATCTCCCCGGGTGAAGAGAGCGCTTCCATGGGTTTGAGGAAGAACGCTTGCCTCACATACGATAGGACGAATGGTCACTAAATTTCGGCCATCAATCCGCCCTTGGGTTTCTAAAATAGTTTTCCGGACGATGTCTTGGGCAAGCTGTTTGAAAATGCGAGCTACCAAAACCGCCGCGTAACCTTCAGCGCCCAAAGCCTCCAAAGCTTTGCTTTTCAAACCACTCACAAGGCTGCTGCGGGCGGTTTTGCTCTTCTCTTGATAAGCTTTTGAAAGCTCACTTCCAACCAAAGCCGACAGCTTGCCTTTGACGACAGCTTCTTCTGGAGCTTGCTTGAAATCCCAAGGATCTTTTGCAGCGTGCTCCGCAAGGCGAATAATCATATCAATCACGGGTTGAAAAGCCTCATGACCAAAGGTCACCGCCCCCAGCATGACTTCTTCAGAGAGCTCATGGGCTTCTGATTCTACCATCAAGACACCCTGGGCAGTCCCTGCCACGACTAAATCAAGCTGCCCTTGAGCCACCTCTTTAGAAGAAGGGTTCAAGACATACTTTCCATCAGCATAACCCACACGAACGGCTCCAACAGGACCCAAAAATGGGACACCCGAAAGCGTCAGCGCAGTTGAAGCACCGATGAGTGCCGGAATGTCAGGATTGTTCTCTAAATCATGGCTCAACACGGTACAAATGACTTGCACTTCGTTAAAAAAGCCTTCAGGAAACAAAGGACGCAAAGGACGATCAATCAACCTTGAGGTTAAAACTTCTTTCTCGCTTGGCTTCCCCTCACGTTTGAAAAAACCACCCGGAATGCGACCCACTGCAAACGCTTTTTCTTGATAGTGCACCGAAAATGGAAGAAAATCCATATCTTCCCTTGCTTGGGGAACAGCCACGATCGTACATAAAACAGTGGTTCCTCCATATTGCACCACAACGGCTCCATCTGCCTGGCGTGCTACTTTACCTGTTTCAAGGGACAACTTGCGTCCTCCCCACATCATTTCCTGGCGGTATGTTTCAAACATGCTTGTTTACCATTCTTCCTTCTAATATCAGCCTGGCCCCTTTTTTATCCTAAAAAATGGAAAATACCAGCCTGAATGGTCATTGCTTAGCGACGCAGCCCGAGTTTCTGGATCAGATCCTGATAGCCCTCAAGGTTGCCTTTTTTATAATAATCCAACAATGAGCGTCGCTGACTCACCATTTTCAAAAGTCCTCTCCTAGAGTGAAAATCTTTTTTATGATCACTCATGTGTCCGCTCAAATTTTGAATACGCTTGCTCAACAGCGCAATCTGCACTTCAGGGGAGCCCGTATCTTGAGGGGTTCGTCCAAATTCTTTCAAAATTTGGGCTTTTTCTTCTACGGTTATCGACATCAAACATCTCCTTTCTTGACGAGATCATCAAAAAACTGTGGCTCTTTGAACATGTTCAGGGGAACCACCTTTGACCCTTCGCAGCGCACTAAACCAATTAGTTGATCCTTATAAAGGCACTTGAAAACTTCGCCCGCCGATGCGGAAAGAGAATTCACAAGCTGTTGCCCATATACAAGGCGCTTTCCTTGTTCTACATCCACCCAAAAGGCCGGGATGTCGTCCAGCACAGCCTGAGACGGATAGAGAACACTGGCACGATCATGCCCTACTTTCAAAATAGAATCCAGTGGAATTCCATTTTTTTCACAAAAAGGTCCTACGCGGGTCCGCCTTAAAGATAAAAGGTGCCCTACAGTTCCCAATTTCTTGGCTATATCTTGCCCCAGGCTTCTTACATAGGTGCCTGATCCGCAAGTCACTTCAAAGAAAGCATGATTTTCGCCTTCTCCATCCAACAAAACCAGCTCCTGGATCAGTACTTCCCGAGATGGCATCTCAAATACTTCTTGGCGGCGAGCCCTTACGTAGGCGCGCTCGCCTTGAATTTTGATTGCAGCATAGGCTGGTGGAACCTGTTGAATTTTTCCTATAAAGCAGGATAAAACTGCCTCAATCTCTTTTCTGGTAGGTCTTTCATCGGATGCTTCAACAATTTCTCCCGTTAGATCTCCTGTCGTTGTCTGCGCCCCCCAAGCCACGCAAAATCGATAAACTTTAAGCTGCTGCATCAGATAAGGAATCAAACGGGTGGTTTTTCCCAGAGCAATGGGTAGCAACCCCGTTGCAAAAGGGTCTAGGGTTCCTGCATGTCCAGCTTTTGAGGCTCCAAGGGCTTTTCGAACCCGGGTGGTGATTCCCATAGAACCCATATCAACTGGCTTATCAACAACCACCCATCCTTCTTGAATCATTGATGGTATCTCAAGCAGCTTCGTCGGGACGCGCATCCACGAATTGGCGCACGACGGAGTTATCTGTTGTATCCAGCTCGGCAACGCTTCCTATCCATACGATCTTTCCCTCATGGAGCATGGCAATCTCATCCGCAATAGCTTGCGCGCATTTCAAATCGTGAGTAATGGTGAGGGCCGTTGCACCTAATTTTTCAATTTTATTACGAATCAAACGGCTGATGAGGGCGCTGAAGATGGGGTCAAGCCCCGCAGTGGGCTCATCACAAAAGAGATAAGATGGGCGCAGCACAATAGCCCTTGCCAAAGCCACCCGTCGCTGCATCCCTCCAGAAAGTTCAGCTGGATAGAGATCAGCAACATCCTTTCCAAGCCCAACGGCCTCTAGCATGTCTTCCGCAAGTGCTTTAGCAGTGTGCTTTGGCTCTTTTTTTGATTGCAATAACCTAAAAACAATATTCTCCCAAACAGGCAGGCTGTCAAACAGAGCAGAAGACTGGAACACCATACCAAGGTTTTGCAACCTCGCTTCTTGTTCAGTAACGCTTTCACCGTTAATTTGCTTGCCTTCCATACGCAAAATACCCCTGTCGGCAGATAATAAGCCAACCAAGCACTTCAACAAAACAGATTTTCCAGAACCCGAGCGTCCCAAAAGCACCATGGAACGCCTTTTTTGAATGGACAGCTGAACGCCCGATAGAACTTCATGGGTTCCAAATGATTTATAAACATCTTGAATCTCAAGGGCTGTAACCGACGTGCCCGCACGTTCTTTCTGCATACCTAACCTTTCCTAATGAGGTAAAATGATTATATCGGAAAGAAAGGCAGCTTGGGAAGAGGAACAATATTCATAAATCTCGCGCCTTCTTTGTTCCCCCAGATCAGTTTAAATTTTTTCTAACCCCCTTCTAAAGGCTGATGAACGAAATAAGCCTCTTCCAAGGCCTTCAAGCCTGGCAAAGGCTTTCCCTCCAACCATTCCAAAAAAGCTCCCCCTGCGGAACAGAGGTAGGTGAAATGCTGGCTCTCGCCGCTTTTGTGGAGGGCCGCCAAGGTGTCACCTCCCCCTGCGATGCTCTTCAAATCTTGATATTGGGTGAAGGATGCCACCACCTCTGCCATCCGGGTGGTTCCTTCGTCAAAAGGCGCTGTTTCAAAGGCACCTAAGGGGCCATTCCAAACCAACGTGTGGCAGGAAGCCAAGGCTTCGGCCCACAAGGTTAGAGTTTGGGGGCCTATATCCAAAAGCTGTTCTTCCGATTCAGGAGGCTCCAGACCAGGATTTACACCCCCCCCAAAAAACGCAACCCGGGTAGGGGCTCCAGGCTCCAAGCGGTGCGCAACAATCCCATCCACGGGAAGCAGCACCGTGCAAGATTCTGTTTGGGCAGCCTCCAAAATGGCTTTGGCTGTTCCCAAAAGGGAAGGCTCATAGACAGAAGCCCCAATAGGATAGCCCTCTGCCTTGAGAAACGTGTTAGCCATAGCGCCGCCCACCGCCAGCACGTCAACTTTTTTGATAAGGTTTTCAAGAATTTGAAGCTTCGTTGAAACTTTCGCCCCCCCAACCAAAGCCATCACGGGCCGTTTGGGAGATTCAAAAACCTGGGCTAACTGCCGTATGTCTTGCTCTAGGGAAAAGCCCGCGGCTGTTGGCAAAAGGGCCGTAATGCCTGTGACAGAAGCATGGTTTCGGTGACACACCGAGAGGGCATCTTGCACCACAACATCCCCCAGGGAAGCGATTTGCTTGGCAAACTCTGGATCACCCGCTTCTTCCCCAGGCCAAAACCGAAGGTTTTCTAAGAAGGTTATGTCGGCAGGGTGTTCTTTCATCCATGCTTTTGCTTTCACCCCCGGTGGGAGTGGACAAAAAGCCCAGGACGCTTCCGGAAATAAGTGTTGTAAGCACGCAACCACCGGCTCCAGGGAAAAAGCAGGATCGATGCCGCTAGGCCGACCCAAATGAGACAGCAACACAACAGAAGCGTTGCGCTCTTTAAGAAATTTGAGGGTTGGTAACAGGGCTTCCAAGCGGTGGGTATCGGTGACATTCCCCTGCTCCATAGGAACATTCAAATCTCCCCGCACAAGCACGCGTTTACCTTCAACGGGCATCGCCTGAAGACGAAAAACGTGCAGCATCTACCGTTAACCTTCCATTAGTTCTTTTTTCAAGCCCATCTCTGTTAGGCTTTATTCTAGAGGGGTTTTTAAAAAATCACAATCTCCTTCTCAAAGCCGATTTTCAAAGGAAACGTGAGCATGTCAGAAAAAAAACCACTTTTTCCTTCAGATCTTTCCCATTTGCGAGAAACGTTTCGGAAAGATTTGGAATTTTTATTTCAGCAGGCCCTTTCTGAAAGTCAATACCAAGCCGCCTTGAAGGCAAAAGAGCTGCTCGCCAAGGAAGCGGGGCTTTTGTCGGGGGATGGGAGAAAGCTTAAAAAAAGCGATTTTTTAAAAGGCGGATCCCTCACCGTTCAAGACCTTTCTGATGATGTACTGGACGCTTTGATCCATGCACTATCAGAAAACCCAGACAAGTTTTAACACAATTTTCAAAGGAGGTAAAAAAATTTCAACACATTTGGTGTAATCTATTAATAAACGCGACAGGTGTAGGGCTTTCGTACGGATAGGCCCTCAAGACGTCCTTGCTTTGTCTGCAAATTTAGGTTACCAAAAGTGAGCTTTGATGAAAAAATCTAAGGAACCAAGTGTGAACCGTAAGTCCTCTTCTGTGAAGCTATCCCCTGAGAAAGCTCCTTTTTCCTTGACTGTAGAACACGTGAAAAAACTGTACCGGGATATGGTGCTGATTCGTCGGTTTGAGGAAAAAGCAGGGCAGCTGTATGGGATGGGCCAGATTGCTGGATTTTGTCACCTCTACATCGGTCAAGAGGCCGTGGTTGTGGGTGCGAAAGCCGCTATGGAGCCCCAGGATACCATGATCACCTCCTACAGAGACCACGGGCATATGCTAGCCTGTGATATGGACCCTAAAGGTGTCATGGCAGAGCTTACCGGGAGAATGGGAGGATATTCCAAGGGAAAAGGTGGCTCAATGCACATGTTCAGCCGGGAGAAAAACTTCTTTGGCGGGCACGGCATTGTGGCTGCACAAGTACCGTTGGGCACAGGGATGGCCTTTGCCCACCGCTATTTAAAAGACAACGCAGTTTGCTTGTGTTTTCTTGGGGATGGCGCGGCGAACCAGGGGCAAGTTTATGAGTCCTTTAACATGGCTGCGTTGTGGAACCTTCCCGTGGTGTATGTAATTGAAAACAACCTCTATGGCATGGGAACTTCTGTTGCCAGGTCTTCTGCTGGAGACGGATTTCAGCACAGGGGTG
>JBOFKI010000014.1:0-8164 GCA_051657245.1 Alphaproteobacteria bacterium
AAATGCCTTCTTGCATCTTAAACGATGGAGAGGAATAGCCACGCGGATACGCTAAAAATACTTCCTCCTTCCTTGCGGCAACCCACATTCGTTGCCTTGCGCTTTGGCTTAATATCTCTTGACGACACTATCTAAAAGATCCCATTTTCCGAGGGCCGTCGTCAGGGGGGCTGTCAGCGGGTGAGAAAGCCTTTTTTTCACACAACGTCCAAACGCTTGAGGGCGCACGCCGGGGGGCTGGAGGCGCTTCTTTTCGGGTGCCGCCTTGGCCTTGGGCTCTCACACGCTTGGACGCACTCATAAAAGAGAAGCGTCAGGGGGCAGCTCAACGTCTTTTTGTAAAGCCTCTATGTCAATTTTGAGGGGCGGGTTTATGGCGTTTCAAAAGAGACTCCAGACGATTTGACCCCGCGCTCCCGAATTAAAATCCCAACTTCAACTGTTTGAGAAAACGTTCCCCCTTGCATCGTTCGACTGTTTAAATAAACGTTAATATTTTTTCTTTAAGGCAAAAACACTTCGACGAAAATCCAACCAATACGCCAGATAAACCCTTTCAGACAAAAAAATTCATTTTTTAAAATATCACCTCTTGACAAGGGGTTGGCTATAACAGCGCTGTCATGATAGCCAAAGCAATGTTAATTCCAGACAGGTAACCTTGCTGAATCATGTGCTGTGTTTTGAAAATGCTTTAAGCATGGTTTGGATATGCTGCTTGAATTTTTTCAGCTCAGCCCCTTGAAGGCTTTGACCAGGTAACAATTTAACAGATTGAGGGTTGATCTGTTGACCCTGCTTGATCACTTCAAAATGAAGATGCGGTCCGGATGAACGCCCTGTTGTTCCAACATATCCAATGATCTCTCCCTGTTTAACGCGTTTTCCTTTCCGCATACCTTTGGCATAGCGGCTTAAGTGAGCATAGGCTGTTTTATAAACGGAGGCATCATGGCGGATAAGAATGTAGTTTCCATAAGATCCGTAAACAGACGCGCGTTCCACAACGCCGCGGCCTGCTGCCATGATAGGGGTTCCCCTTGGAGCGGCAAAGTCAACACCTTTGTGCATTTTGGTGTATCCGAGGATGGGGTGGTGCCGTTTTCCAAAAGCAGAAGAAAGCCTAGCACCGTCAATGGGCGTTTTAAGAAGATCCTTTCTTACAGATGCGCCGTATTCATTATAAAATTCTTCGCCATGGGCTGTCTTATAACGGTAAATTTGATAAATTTTTCCACTTAACGTTAGTGTGGCACCTAATAATTTTCCTGATTGAGACTGCCCCGTTTCCTCATCTACCCACGTATCGTAGTAAAGGGCAAATTGATCACCTGGCTGAAAATCAAGCTGAAAGTTAACGTCATAGCTGAAAGCCCTTATCATCTCATGCAACACCTGGGGAGAAGCACCTTCCTTCAATGCATCTCGGTAAAGACTTACTGAAATAGCTCCCTCGACCAGCGTTTTTTGTTTTTTTAACTGGATAGCCTCTTTGACAGCTTCAAAAGAACCGTTTTTTTGGCGCGTCACGCGCAAGCGAGACCCAATCTCGGGCCTTAAAGAAACTTCCAACAAATCATAAATTTTGGAAGGCGTTGGTTGGGGATTAGGCAGTTTGTTGGTTTCGTTGCAAGCATTTGATGGGGGTGCTGCGTAAGTCACCTCAATTTCTTGTTCAATTTTTAGCTCTCGTGGGTCAAAAAAACGTTTGAGAGCTTGAATCATTTCGTAAGCTTGGGCTGGATTAATCCTAAGACGCACCAACACACCCATGAAGGTATCCCCCTCCTTAATGGTGAGGGTTTCGTTCCATGGGCCTGGATCTGGCTCACCAGTTAAAATGCCTTCAGACTGGGGCGTGAGGGTTTCCAAAGCTTCGCTTTCAGAGGAAGTCGTTTGAGGCAATCTTCCTGCTAAAAATTCATAAAATGCTAAGCTATAAGCTAAGACAACGGCAAAAATGCCCAACCAAACGGGTTTTACAGCTGTTTTACGGATCTTACCTACCAATTTAGACCACGCTAAAAAACGTTTACTTTTACCTTGCATAAACCCGACTTAAAAATTGTTGAGCCCTGGGTGAATCAGGGCTTTGAAAAAAAGCAGATGCTTCACGTTTTTCAAGAAGCACACCTTTGTCTAAAAACCAAACATGGTTTGCAACTTGTTGAGCAAATGCCATTTCATGGGTGGAGATAACGAGGGTAATACCTGTGTGGACAAGACCTCGTATCACCTCTAAAACTTCTCCAACGCGTTCTGGATCAAGGGCAGACGTTGGCTCATCAAAAAGCAAGACTTCAGGCTCCATCGCGAGCGCCCTTGCGATAGCAACCCGCTGCTTTTCACCACCTGAAAGTTGGTGAGGAAATGAAGACTCTTTGCCTGTAAGGCCTACTTTATCTAGCAAATGGAGAGCTGTTGCTCGCGCTTTATCAGCGGAGATTTTTTTCACATACAAGGGCGCGTAGATGATGTTTTCCAGAATCGAAAAATGGGGAAACAGCTGAAAATGCTGAAAAAGAATTCCAATCCGTTGTCGATAGGAAGGCCACTGCGAAGGTTGGACAGCAACCCCATCTAGGTAAACACTCCCCCCATCAGGCGTTTCAATGCCATTTAAGCACCGCAGCAAT
Source organism: Alphaproteobacteria bacterium (assembly GCA_051657245.1). Lineage (GTDB taxonomy): Bacteria > Pseudomonadota > Alphaproteobacteria > Holosporales > JBOFFI01 > JBOFFI01. The sequence goes on from JBOFKI010000014.1 coordinate 2,637, forward strand.
GTTGTTTTTCCTGACCCGGAAGGGCCTATAAGAACCAAAACCTCCCCTGGAAGAATCTCTCCTGAAAGAGGGTGTAAGACAATTTGATCTTGGAACGATTTTGAAATAGCTTCTAAACGAATATTCATCTGAACTTCAACCGCCTTTCCAAAATTTTAGCGAAAAAACTTAAGCAAAGCACGAGGAGGTAATAGATAGCTCCCACAATCAAAAACGGTTCAAAATATAAGTGCTGTTCCGCTGCTACAATGGTTGCACGGCGCATCAGGTCTGTTTCTGTGATAGTTGAAACCAAAGCAGATTCTTTCAGCAAATCAATGGCTTCATTCACAAGGGCAGGAAGAATATTCCGGAAAGCCTGGGGTAAAATAATATCTCGCATCGTGTAGAAATAAGGAATTCCAAGGGAGAGAGCGGCTTCTTTTTGCCCAGGGTCAATGGCTTGAATCCCCCCCTTGATAATCTCTGAGACGTAAGCGGCAGAGTTGAGGGAAAAAGCCAACACACCCGCTTGCCAAATGGCGATGTCATAACCTGTAAGACCTTGGGTAGCATAATACAAAAGCCCTAGTTGCAGAATGAGGGGGGTTCCTCTAAAAACAGACGTATAGATTATGGCGAAAACCCGCACGCCCATCCATGGTGCAAGCTTCATAGCAGTTAAAACAAGGCCCCACAAAACCCCCAACACCAGGGATGTTGATGCGTAAAAAAGTGTAACCTTTAAACCCTCCAGAATGTAGGGAACAGAGGGCCAAACCAAACCAAACTGAAGTTCCATAAAACTTTAAATTTCCCATTTTTTCTTGAGATTCTCGAGAACCCCATTTTCTTTAAGCCTTTGAAGCGCCTGGTTAACAGCTGGGATAAGGAAAGAGTTTTTGGGGAAGGCAATCCCATAAAAATTTTTGAGAGAGGGAAGTGTGAATTGTACAAAAGGATATTGGCTTGTAAGTCGCTCTGCGACTGGTTTTTCCACCAAAAAACCATCTAAACGTCCGTTGTTCAGATCTTGCACCATCTCATTGACGCGATTATAAGAAATGCGCTTTAAATTGGGATATTTAACCTCAATAGTTTTGATGTAAGCTTCGTGCGCAGAGCCCAGTTGAGCTCCAATTTTCATGCCTTCCCAAGGAATTTCTCCTTGAACTTGGGTTGCTTTTTTACTAACCAAAACCGTTATTGCTTGATGGTAATTTTCTGAAAAAGAAAGATTTTTTTCACGTTCAGGTGTGATCTCGATGGCAGAAATAGACATGTCAATGCGCTTAGATTGAAGAGACGCAATTAAGCTTCCAAAATCCATATCTCGAAATTCAATTTTTTTACCTGCTTCTTGGGCTATGGCTTCTATAAGTTCTACTTCAAGTCCAACGATGTGACCGCCCTTTTGGGTATCCACAAAAACAAACGGTGGATTATCTGCCGAAACCCCGACAACCCAAGTCTCTCCCTTTTTTTCTTGTTTGCCACAAGCCGTTGCAAGAAAAGAAACAAAAATTAGCCCCATTAATTTAAAAAAATTTTGTACGAAACATACCCTGCTTAACAAATTTACTGCCTCCTGTTTTTTCTTTTACTAAATGATTTAAAGAAATCGTCTCTACGTTTGGTGAAATTCAATAGAATGCCCGATAGTCTGCGTTAAGAGACGAACCTCTTGCTTAACATCTGTCAATAATTCTTTGTGTTGAGAATTAAGGTCTTTCAACAATTTCTCGCACGCGAGATCAATATTTCGAATGTGACTCCTGGTGTTTTCGTCAAGGGGAATCCCTTGGGTCATAATTCCTTGGCTTACATCTTTCAAAACGTGTTGAAGATGCACTTGGGCTTCTCCAATTTTCATCATCAACGCTTGTTCTGTACGCATCTGATCTGTGAGTTTAGACAATTTTTCTGCCAATATGAGGAGGGTTTCTTGGGTACTGCGTTCTATGTCTTGATTTCGGCTGATCATCTTCTGGAGGCTTTCCATGTGCTCTCCTAAATATTGCCAAAAAGAATGTATATAAGCCAACGTTGGCTCGCCTTGGACGGGAAGCGCTTGCCCCACAGAAGTAGGAAAAAAACTTTTCATTTCATCTTCTAGGCAACTCAAGAAAAATTGAGACGCACGCCCTAGCTGGAGGTCTAAAAACCCTAAAATCAAAGAACCTGACAGCCCAAAAAAGGACGTGCTGAAAGCAGTTCCCATCCCACCCAACGGGCTTTTAAGGCTTTCTTTAAGGGCTTCAAAAAAATCAGGGACAGACGTGTTGGTTGTTTGTAGGTTTGAAATGACATGGGAAAGGGCTGCGATGGTTTTGGAAAGCCCCCAAAAAGTTCCTAAAAGCCCCAAAAAAATCAACAATCCCATTAAATAACGCGTCACCTCGCGATCACTTTCCAAGGAGTTCTCCGCCCGCTCGCTGACCATCGCTTCTTGGGACAGGGTGAGGGTTTTAGAACCGTCAAGTGCCCTAAAGAGCGCTCGAAGCAGCCTTGTTTTTTCCATGCGATCCTGCAAAGCGTTACTAAGATCTGGGAAACCGCTAGAAAACGCTCTTAATAACCCTATCTCTCGCGTTATGTTGAAAAGTTTCCATAAAATATAAAGGATACCTACTCCAAAAGCAGACAAAATGATGCCGTTTAAAAACAGATTTGCAAAAGCAAATGCTTTTAGATAGGGAAACACGAAAACGCACAATCCGCAAACTAGCCCCAAAAAAACAATTGAGCGCACTAAAAATCTAAAAGCGTCCATAGCCCATCTTTCCTCGAATTTTTTCCCTAAGATAACTACTTTTAAACAAAAAGCAAAGGGGAATTCAGCTTCAAAAAACAAACAGCTCTTTTAGCTTTAAGACGTTCTTTATCTTTTCCTTTTTTACTGGAAAAACGTTTTTAAAAACAACAAAGATTAATTTTTTATAAGGTATAAAAATGGGGCTTGATCAACACTTACGCTTGCAATCCGCGACTTCGCTGGTTATGACGCCCCAATTGCAGCAAGCTATCAAGCTCTTGCAATTTTCGCACCAAGAACTCGAATCTTTTTTAATGGAGCAATTGGTAGACAACCCATTGCTGATGCTTCAAGAAGAAAAATATGAAGATTCTGCAAATTCTTCTGAAGATCCCAATTTCTTGGCAAATTTTCAAGAATTTTATGGAAAATCAGAAAAACATGGCCTTGCTGGCCAAACCTCAAGCCTTGATCAAGAAGAATGGCTAGAAACGCTGATACCTGCAAACCCTCTGTCATTGAGAGAACATCTTTTAAACCAAGTAAATAGCGATTTTTTAGACCCAGCCAAACGTTTGGCTGGAACTTACCTGCTGGGATATGTCCAGCCAACAGGTTATTTTGAGGGAGACCTGGAGGAAATTGCCCAACAGCTGGGGACATCCGTGGCCTATGTAGAAGGTGTTCTAAAAGATTTGCAACAGTTTGACCCGGCGGGGGTGTGCACTCAAACCCTTAAAGAATGTTTGAGGGTTCAGTTAGAGGACAAGCAAATCTTATCTCCTTCTTTCCTTATATTGCTGGACCATCTAGATACCCTTGCCAAAGGTGACCTTAATGGTTTAAAGCGTAAATGCCAAGTTTCAGAAGCGGAATTGGCCCATATGATCCATGAAATTCGGTCGTTAAACCCCAAGCCCGGACTTATTTTTGAAAAAAATACGTCTCCCATGGTTATCCCTGAAGTTTTTATGCTCCAAGATGAATCAACAGGAGAATGGGCCGTAGACCTTAACCCTGAAACCATGCCGAAAGTTTTATTAGACTTTCCCTATTACACCATCATCAAAGAAAATCTGAAAGAAAAAGAGGGGAAAAAATATCTTGCGGAGCGTTTTGCCCATGCAAATTGGTTGATCAAAGCGCTCCATCAACGGGCTACTACCCTTATCCGTGTTTCCCAAGAAATTGTTCGAAAACAGGAAGATTTCTTCAGCCACGGCATTGCGCATCTTAAACCTTTGGTGTTGAGGGACGTTGCAGAAAGTGTGGAGCTTCACGAAAGCACCATCAGTCGCGTCACGAATAATAAATATATTTCTACCCCAAGGGGGGTTTTTGAGCTGAAATATTTCTTCAATTCTTCCCTTGAAGGAGCAAGCGGTATCAGCTATGCGTCTACCACCATCCGTCACCGTATTCAATCTCTGGTTTCAAAGGAAAATCCGCAAAAGCCCCTTTCGGATGATTGTATCGCACAATTTTTAAAACAAGAGGGGATCAATGTGGCGCGGCGGACTGTTGCGAAATATCGCGAGATTTTGAAGATTCCGCCTGCTTTTCAGAGAAAAAGATGGCAGGCTATCTCACCTTAATTTATGAGCACGTACGTTTTGGCTTATACGTGAGGAAAAACCTCTGCCACTGTAAGGTGGCAGAGGTTTTTTTGAGTTTTCGCTATGCGCTATGGCGTAACTTTAAGGTTTTGCCGGTGTTGCTGGAGTTGCCGGTGTTGCTGGAGTTGCCGGTGTTTCCGGTGTTGCTGGAGTTGCCGGTGTTGCCGGTGTTGCCGGTGTTGCCGGTGTTGCCGGTGTTGCTGGAGTTGCCGGTGTTGGTACTGGCGTTGGTGTTGGCACTGGACCTGGTGCAGGCATTGGACCTGGCGCTGGTACTGGATCTAGCACTGGATCTGGCGCAGGCACTGGATCTAGCACTGGACCTGATGCAGGCATTGGACCTGGCGCTGGTACTGGATCTAGCACTGGATCTAGCACTGGATCTGGCGCAGGCATTGGACCTGGCGCTGGTACTGGATCTAGCACTGGATCTGGCGCAGGCACTGGATCTAGCACTGGACCTGGTGCAGGCATTGGACCTGGTGCAGGCATTGGACCTGGTGCAGGCATTGGACCTGGCGCTGGTACTGGTTCTTCTTCCTCATCCCCATCAGGTTCTCCAGGGGCATGATTATGGTGCTCATGGCCAAGTCCTTTGCCAGAATTATGTCCTTTTCCTCGGCTATGTCCCAATTTTTTACCTGGGTTGAACGGCTTACTTTTTTTACCTCCTTCAGTCTCTAGGTTCTCTGGGTAGTTATCTTTTGCTAATCCATCAGCATGAAGGGAAAAAAGTGCGACAAGGGCTGTTGAGTAAAGTAAATGTCTCATAGTGTAAAATCTCCACGGTTTGTTTTTTTATATTAAAACCTTTTTTTTCAAAAGGTTATATTAAGAAGCATAAACAAGATGGGTAAAAAAGGCAATTTTTATAATTATGGGAAAATTTAAGCAAAAATAGATTTATTTTTCTGGGGTTTATTTATAACAAGCCTTGGATAAATTTGTTGCATTTTTGCCCTATCTTTGGAAAAAATGGAAAAATTAGGCCGTGTCCTCAATTGAATTGACAATTCTTGAGAATCTGTTGAGATTTGAGAAAATTTAAGGAGAATTTTTTCAAATGCGTCGCTATGGGTTACGGGATGATCCGTTGGATCGTATCAAGGATTTATTGCCTGGAAAACCAGGAGATGTTGGCGTTACAGCCAAAGATAATCGTCTGTTTGTGGAGGCTG
>JBOFKI010000015.1:0-12727 GCA_051657245.1 Alphaproteobacteria bacterium
GCACGGGGCTGCTAGGCCCTCGAGGCTATGGCCTCTCCACCACCCTATCCTTAAGGTCTGTCCCCCATGTGATCATGGGTACCTTCAGCAAAGCCCTGGGAAGCTTTGGGGCTTATATCGCCTGCTCTAACACCGTGAAAGACTATCTGATCAACCTGTGCCCTGGTTTCATCTATACAACAGCCCTCCCTCCAACCGTTATCGGAGCCACCCTTAAGGCCTGGGAAGCGCTCCCCCAACACCTCCAAACCCGAGATTTGCTTTTCGAGCAAGCAGAAGAGCTTCGCACCTTTTTAAATGCAAGAGGATTTGACACAGGGCGTTCTACCACCCCCCTTATTCCCATCATCCTGGGGGATGAAAGAAAAACATTGCTCGCCCAGCAACGCCTTCTTGAAAAAGGGATTCGGGTTTCGGCCATTCGTCCCCCCACCGTGCCACCTGGAACCTCCAGACTTAGGTTCGCGTTAACGGCGCACCATAGCACAGAAGATATTCAACGTCTAAAGGAGGCTTTGAAAGCATCATGATCGGCTTTATTTTTTGCCACGGGTGGAGCTATGCTCCCTCTTACTGGGATTCTCTTAAACTCTTTTTTCAAAACCATCCCACAACCATGTGGAACTTGGGCTATTACCAAGAAAATATCTGCCTTCTCTCCCCTAAGGAAAAGGAAGGTATTTTTTGGGTTGGCGTGGGACATTCCTTGGGGTTTGCAAAACTCTTAGAAAGCGGTTTTTTTTTCGATGCTTTGGTGGGCCTGCAAGCATTTACATGTTTTTTAGGTCACGACAGCGTGCTCCATCACAGGAGAACCAAAGAATACCTGTTCTTCAAAGAGCAATTTCAAGCTTCACCCCTTTCCCACGTTCAAGATTATCACCATTTTTCGGACGCGGTTTTGCCGGAAAAATATTATCCCTTGTTGAATCAAGATCGCCTCCTTAACGATTTAAAGGCGCTGCAAACGGACTATACGCCTTTCTTCGAAAGATTGCACAAGCCAACTCTTATCCTTGGCTCAAAGGGAGACACAGTGGTCCCTCAAGCGCTTTTGGAAGATAATTTTGAGCCACACCCCTGGGTCGAGCTTAAGATCCACCCCAGCAAAGGCCACGCACTAGGATACCACCAGACTCTTTGGGTTGCCGAGCAAATTCAAAGATTTTTAGAACCTTTATTTAAGGAAAAAAGCGTCTCCTCTAGGATAGAGGTGATCCTCCCTTGAAATCACCTCTTTTTGCCTAAAAGACCTCTACAGCTCTGTGACTTCTTTCAAATCCAGCTCTGGCGCTGACGCATTTAAATAAGGGTAGATTCTCCCCTGATTGTTTATCTTATTCACGTCATCTGTAAAATCGTCAGAAGCCTTACGAAAAATAGAGCTTCCCATCCGAGACAAGTTTTCTTTGTTTTGTTCTTTTTCCAGAAAAGCACTCACAATGGAATTTTTTTTGTTATCTTTTAACACCTCAGCACAACAAGGTGCTTCCCCCGCGAATTGTTCAGAAATAAAATTTATGAAATCAGTGTGATAACCTTTAACCTCTTTTATGATTCGCTGAAAAATTTCAGAGGATGTCCCAGGGGCCATAAGCAATTGTTTCAAATTTGCAGACGCTTGTTCTTGTGCTGCTGGAAATTGGCTGGCCCACTTGAAATAATAGATCGAAACATCCGCAAACCGAGTATCATTTGGCTGACTTAGGATAGTTTGCTGAGCCTTGTGCCCTTTTTGCACCAGCCTATCATCTTCCGATCCTAAAAGAAGCTGGATAGCGGCCTGTTGCTTGAGGTGGGTTGGCTTGCTTGCAATTTTCCATAAAATATTTTTGCCTTTCGCCTGAGCTCTTCGAGAGCCACTCCGAGCAAGATATTCCGCAATGCTTAAACGATAGGGGTTATCCATGCCTTCAATTTTTTTCAGGTTTGCCATGCGCCCGAGACGTTCTACATGGTTTTTTTTGATTTTATTGCTGCGAAAAGAACCTAACGCTTTTTCACTTTCCTCACGGGCACTTACGAAGGCTTGAAGCGTGGTCCACGTGGGCTGATTTTTCCCGAAACGTGGTTTCACACGTTTAGACAATGCCCTAACACTTACGCCCTTTCTCAAAGCGTTTTTCACCTCTGAAATATTTTCTGAAGAAGGCCAGGCTCGTTTCAACCCAGAAGCAATCATTTCAGAAAAATCTTTGGAGTGTTCAAAGGCCGATTGCCCATAAGAAGAAAGACTTCTTGAAGAAAGATCTCCTGAAAAACCCCCAAAACTCAAAACGCATACACTCAATTTTAGATAAGAAGCAACGTTATAAAACCGTTTCATCTATTATTTCCTCCCAATCATCATTTATTTTAGGTGGGTTCCTTTTTCAACCGACGTACCAACCTATCTCAGCGTCTTACCTAACGCCTTAAGAGACATTTAAAAAGAAACCCTATGAAAATAGTATCTAAATAAAAATGTCAAAGATAGACATTATTTATAATATATTAAAATATATAGACAAATAAAACATAAAATTGTCAGAACTTTTTATTTAAAAATATTTGCGATTTCTTCGTCGCATAATCCCTTTCCCAACAGCCTGAAATGTGGTGTAGTATCCTTCAAAAATAGAAATCTGAGATTTTTTGTCCTGCGGGGGAGCTGTGCATTTTTTAGGAATCAATATTCGCCCCATTCTTTTTATCGTAGGGCTTTTGTTGCTGATTCTTTCTGTTGCCCTGGTTATTCCAGCTGCTGTTGATTTTTGGGAAGGAGATCCTAACGGGCAAAATTTTGTGGGGGCTTGCTTTGTCTCATCCTTTATGGGCGGAATCTTCACCCTCGCTTACCATTATGACACGCCTATTACCTTGAAAGTACGCGAAGCATTTTTGTTGACGAGCCTCTCTTGGGTCATGATTGCGTGTTTTTCTGCATTTCCTTTTTTACTGTCCCAAACCACAGATTCTATTACAGATGCTTTGTTTGAAGCTGTTTCTGCTCTAACCACCACGGGTATCACCATTGTTAAAGGGTTAGATTATGCTCCCAAAGGCCTGTTGCTTTGGAGAAGTTTGCTACAGTGGCTAGGAGGTTTAGGGATCATTTTAATGGCCCTCACCCTGCTTCCTAAATTAAAAATTGGGGGTATGCAGCTTTTTTATTCTGATTTTTCCGACAGGTCTGAGAAGATCATGCCTAAAATTTCTCAAATTGCCGCCTCGCTTTTATTGGTTTACAGTTTTTTGACAGCCCTTTGCGCCTTGCTTTTATGGTTTGGCGGAATGACGTTTTTTGAAGCTTTTTGCCATGCGATGACAACCCTTGCGACCGGGGGCATGTCCACCTCTGACAATAACATTGAAACCTTCATTACCCCTTTTATCGAAAGCGTTTTAGTTGTTTTTATGGTTTTAGGAGGGTCGACCTTGCTCCTTTTTGTTCGGGTTTTAACGGTTGATTGGAAAGCCTATTTTCGCGACAGTCAAACCCGCGCTTATCTTTTTTTGCTAGCTTTTTTCTCAGCTTTTGCAATCTTCTGGCTTTGGAGAATTCAAGGAGATCACTTTTCCGACGCGTTTGGCAGAGGACTTTTTTTCGTAGTCTCTACTATGACAACAACAGGCTTTGAAATACACCATAAAAATCCAGGTTTTTTATCCGTGCTCTCTGTGCTTTTGATCTTTATTGGAGGCTGCACAGGCTCAACCTCTGGCGGAATCAAAGTTTTCAGATTTCAGGTACTCTACCGCGTTATGCGTTCTCAGATTTATCAATTGCTCCACCCTCACGGTGTTTTTATTCCTATTTACAATAAACGTCGCGTAGAAGATCAAGTTGTTCTTGCTATCCTTGCTTTTCTTGTCTTATACTCGTTGTCCTACGCATTCATCGCCCTAGGGCTTGCTTTTGTCGGCCTTGATCCACAGACTAGTTTTTTGACCACGGCCAGTGTCATCACAAATACGGGCATAGGGTTTGGCCCTGGAAACCTTGAAGCCATCGCCTTTCCAACTGCGGCAAAATGGCTGATGATTTTGGGAATGTTGTTAGGACGTCTAGAGTTTATCGCGCTGATCGTGGTGGTAACCCTTCCATTCTGGCGCCATTAAAAACCTTGAATTTGGGGCTACCTTCACTTATAATGACCCAAGAGGTTTAGGTATTAACGCTAACTTTGCTGTCTCTTGCGAGGAAGTTGGCGAATTGCTCCTCAAGAAACGGCTTGGACAGCAGCTTCTAAAACGAGGAATTCGTTATTTCTAGTCTCTCTTTGCCACATGATTTGTGCGCATTCGTCACGGGTTTTCTCCAGGATAAAAAAGCCCACGATATTATCACTATTGATCTTAGGGGAAAGTCTCTTTTAGCAGATTATCTTGTGATTGCCACCGGGACCTCAAGCCGTCAGTTGGTTTCTTCTGCCCAGATGCTCCATGAAGAACTTAAAAAAAAGGGGCTTCCCACTCGCCTGGAAGGTTTGCAGCAAGCGGATTGGATTTTGCTTGATGCCAGCAGCGTGATTGTCCACCTGTTCAAACCAGAGATGCGTCTCTTCTATAACCTGGAAGCGATGTGGAGCCTTACGGTTCCTGAATCGGAAGAAAAGTATGCTTCCTCGGCTGGCTAGCTAGGGTTGGCTTTCTCAGCGTTGGTCACCCGAGTTTGTTTTGTCGAGGGCTTGGGCTTCCAGCTGGCCGTCTGCGAAATGGATGCGGAACTGACTTCCTGGCTCGATAGTTTGGGCTCTAGATTTTAACTCCCCTTCTTGGGCAGTGATGAAGCAAAAGCCTCGCTCCAGGGTCTTCGTATAGGAAACGCTTTCTAAAATTTTGGTTGCTGTGTAAAAGCGCTGAATTTTTTGCTGAAGACAGAAACGGATGCTTTGCTGGAGCTTCTGTATTTTTTGCTCAAGTTGAACCCGGGCAAGCTCTAAACGACCATCTGGCTGACGCAGCGCCTCCTTCAAGCGCTCCCACGTTTGCTGGAATAAATCTAGACGTTTCCACAGAGCAGAAGAAAGCTTCTCGTGAGCGTCATCCAAGCGTTGTTGATAGGGCCCTAAAAGCGCCTCTGGTTTTGGAAATTGTTTTTGAGAAAAAGAAAATTTCAGGAAGACAGTTTCCAGGTGCCGCCTTGCAATAGCCTGGAGACGCCCTTCCAATCCTTGAAGCCGTTGCAGCACCAGCTTACGCTCAGGCACAGCGATCTCAGCTGCAGCCGTTGGCGTAGGGGCCCGTTGATCGGCCACATGATCTATCAGGGTGGTATCCGTTTCGTGCCCAATGGCCGAGATCAGAGGGATGGGAGAGGCAACTGCCGCTCGCACCACAGCCTCTTCATTAAAAGCCCAGAGGTCTTCGAGGCTTCCGCCTCCTCTGGCAACAATCAAGAGATCTGGGCAAAGCTTCCCTGTCTCAAACAATCTCCTAAATCCTTCCAATGCTTCGCAGATTTGAGGGACCGCCTGTTCCCCTTGAACAGCAACCGGCCACAGATAAACCTGTAAAGGGAAACGGTCTTGGAGTCGGTGCAAAATATCCTGAATCACAGCCCCGGTTGGAGAGGTGATCAGCCCTATCGTTTTAGGAAATGTGGGCAGCTTTTTTTTACGAGCAGGATCAAAAAGTCCCTCTGCTAAAAGTTTGCGTTTGCGCTCCTCCAACAGCTTTAAAAGACTCCCTTCACCAGTCAATTGAAGGTCTTCAACAACGATTTGATATTTGGAACGACCTGGGTAAGAGGTGATTTTTCCTAAGGCGATCACCTCAAGCCCGTCTACCGGCTTACAAGAAAGACGACTCCCCGTCCCACGCCAACAAACCGCATCCAACACAGCCTGATCATCTTTAAGAGAAAAATAGAGGTGACCTGAGCCATGGGCCTTAAGGCCGGAAATTTCTCCTTTGACACGCACCTGCCCATAAACGGATTCAAGGGTTTTTTTCAAGGCAAAGGACAAGCTCGAAACCGAGAAAGGGGGTGGCTCAACCTGGGGAAGTTGGGTGAGTTCTTGCACCACGACAGGATCCGGGCTCGGCTCTAAAACAGGCAACGTAAGGGGAGTGGGAGAAGGTTCCTGAAAAAATGGTAAAACAGGATGCGGAGATATTGGACCACGTTCTTTACCCATTTAAGACTTGCCTCCGGACGTTCTGCTCAGGTGGAACAAGATCAATAGCCCCCAAAGGCAACTCCCAAGATGGCGCCCCCAAAGCTTGCAATAAACTATGGTGAAGCGCCAGCACGTCTGGGGAAACTGGGAAAAAACGGATAGGGCGAACGGGCCTAGCAACAGCTTGAAGACCAGCTTCACCCATGCCAGATCTATCCCCTTCCACAGCCCCCCCTTGGTAGGCATCTTCAAACCCAAGGGTAGGCTGCCTTCCACCTTGAAGCTCTAAATAAACTTGGGCCAAAAGCTGAGCATCCAGCAAAGCACCGTGTTTATCCCGAGATTTATGATCCACCCCAAAGCGTCGACACAGGGCATCCAAATTTGCGGGGGAGCCAGGAAATTTTTTCCGCGCCACTAAAAGGGTGTCCACAACCGGGTTGGTAAGACTTTCTAGCCCAAGCCAAGAAAGCTCTGCATTGAGAAATTTTAAATCGAAGGACGCATTGTGAATAACCAGACGTCCCCCTTTGATAAAATCTAAAAACTCATGGACCCGCTGGGAAAATGTCTGAAACTGGGCCAAAAATTCAGTGCTCAAACCATGAACCGCAAACGCCTCAGGCGCCATAGCACGTTCAGGATTCAGGTAACAATGAAACTCTCTGCCTGTGGGAAGGCAATTCACAAGCTCAACGCACCCAATTTCAACCACGCGATGCCCCTTAAAAGGGTCAAGGCCCGTTGTTTCTGTATCTAAAACAATCTCACGTTCCATCGGCTAAACATGACGCTTTCTATCTTGGTTTTGCTTCCATCCCGGCTTCCAACAGGATGTGCCCTTCGGCATTTCCTGCAACTGCTCAAAAAGCTTTTTTAAATTTCTAAAAAGATGTCCTTTGTGCAAACCGCTCATCAACACAGTATCCGCTTTTTTAACTTTTTCTGCAACAGGACCTTGAGCAGCTTGGATCCCGCGCATCAATTGAGGCGTCATACCTTTTCGGCTCAAAACACGCCTGGATTGCAAAAAAGGCGGTGTTTTCATCACCACCACCCAATCGCAAACGCGATGTTGGTGGGTTTCAAACAAGAGCGGAACATCCAAAACAACTAAAGGTTTTCCTAAACGCGCTTGCTGTTTTAAAAATGCCATTTGGGAACACCTCACCAAGGGGTGTAATAGCTCCTCTAACCAGCGCAACGCATCTGGGTCTTGGAAAACATACTCCGCAAGCTGCCGCCGATCCACACGGGGGTCCATCCGTAGCAAAGGAAAGCGCTTGCGAAGCGCGCCACGAATTTCAGACGTCTCCAGCAAACGATGTACCGCTTCATCTGCATCATGAACCCCAACCCCCATCGCTTTAAAAAAAGCTGAAGCTGTGCTTTTTCCTGACCCAATGGCCCCCGTCAACCCCACAATACGCATGCCAGCACCTCTTAACACCAACTGCTTCACGCAATCTTCTTTGGAATTTCAAGCATTTGGCTACTAATCTGGATAAGACGTGTTGTCTCCTGTTCAATCTTTAAAACCATCTGTTTAAGGGAAAGCCCCTTTTTCCTCCACTCAAATATTTTCATGAGCAAAGGAAGGTTCAACCCCGAGATAACCTCCACTTTTTCCTTAGATAGAAATGAAAGCGCCACATGCATAGGGGTTCCACCAAATATATCTGTTAAAATTAAAATGCCTTGTTGGGAAGATATGCGCTGGAGCAATTTTGAAAGCGCATCCCGAAAGGGTGTTTGATTTTCTCCTTCTAAGTGCAACGCATAGGCATCAGGCTCCCGCGAACCCATCAACTGCTCAAAAACGCTCAAAATCTCTTCCCCCAATCTTCCATGGGTTGCTAATACCACTGAAATCATCATCCTCTCCCTTATTGGACTACATGATTAAATGATTATGACCTGCTTATTTTGCTTTTATATCCCTGTGATGAACATATGTCGTATACCCTTCTTTATCTAACCAAGCCCCAAATGTTTCCGCAGCAAAAACAGAGCGATGCTTTCCTCCTGTGCACCCAAACCCGATGGTGACATAGTCTCTTCCTTCTTTTTTGAAACAAGGCAACACCGTTTCAAGAATTCCTCGAAGGTGCGCCTCAAACTTTTGAAAATCAGGCTCTTGCCTGAGGTAGTTTTGGATCGCAAGAGCCTGCCCCGTCAAAGGTTTCAGGCCTTCCAAATAGTAAGGATTTTTTAAAAACCGCATATCAAAGACAAGGTCTGCCTCCCGGGGGATCCCTTTTGGAAACGCGAAGGACAAAAACGTGACCTTGAAAATTTTCTGCGCAGCAACTTCAAAACACCTTTGAACGTAAAATTTTAACCCTGGGGGTGTTAGTAAGGAGGTGTCAACAACGCGATCCGCACAGGTTTTGACCTCCTCTAACAAATGGCTCTCTTTGAGAATCACTTCTTGCAGTGTGTTCTGTGACAGAGAAAGGGGATGATGCCTGCGGGTCTCCCGATATCGCTTTTGAAGAACATCTAAATCACAATCCAGAAAAACAAGGCAAACCCCAAGCCGTTCAACCGCTTTTAATTTTTGAATCTTTTCCAAAAAATCACGCCCATTAAAATCCCGGGTCCTGATATCTACGCCAATGGCTAGCGGCCTAATCGATGCATCCAACTCAACCGCTTCTAAAAGCAGCGCTAGAGGCAGGTTGTCGATCGTCTCATGGCCCATATCTTCCAAAGATTTCAAAAAACAAGACTTACCTGATCCAGACATTCCCGTCAGGAGAATCACCGTTTTTTCAGACAGATTTTTTTCAGTAGCCATGAAAAAAACTATAGCGCTTTTTTCTCTTAAGGTCGATCCTGAAAAGATGACCCAGGTGTGCTGATTCTACAACATTTTAATTAAAATAAGATGAAAATTAATAGTTTTTGTTAGATTTTAATTGAATAAATATTTTAATTTGTTTTTTATTATAGATGATTTCATTAAAAAATATGCATGTCCTGGCATGAAAGATGGCTTTGCCTTACGCGCAAATGTCATACTACGCTCCCAAAGGAGCTTTTTGCGACGTCTTCATAGGAAGCGTGCTTAAATTAAAATAGCCCACGTACGTTTCAATTGTTGCACTGTCACAAACAATTTGTTTTGTGTTTTGAAGGGGAAATGCGTATAAAAAGAGTTGGTAGGCAAGGCCCTTGTTCTGGGGCTAACGTTTTTTTAAATCAACTTACAGAAGGGTTCCATGCAGCATCCTCGTTTTGCGTCTTTTTTCTGTCTTCAATTTGTTTTGTTTCTTCTCTTTTCAGGGGTGGAAAAAACGAAGGCTATGGCCACCACCGTCCCTTCTATCGGCTTTGAAACCCAAGCCAAACAAGCGTTGTTGATTGACCTCAGCACCGCCACGGTTTTGTACGAAAAAAATGCAGATGCGCAGATGGTGCCGTCTTCTATGACGAAAATTTTAACGGCCTATGTGCTGTTTGATTTCTTAAAGCAAGGAAAATTGAAACTTTCCGATACTTATATCGTCAGTGAAAAAGCGTGGCGGATGGGTGGTTCCAAAATGTTTGTGCCCTTGGGAGAATCTGTAACCCTTGAAAACCTCATCCAAGGGATTATTGTGCAATCTGGCAATGACGCCTGCATTGTGGCTGCGGAGGGGATTTCTGGGAGCGAAGAAGCTTTTGTGCGCCTGATGAATGCTAAAGCGCAAGAGCTGGGTGCCACCCAGACTCATTTTCTCAATACCACGGGATGGCCAGAAGAAGGGCACTTAACCACCTGCTGGGATCTGGCAAAAATTGCGGAACGCACCATCAAAGATTTCCCGGATCTTTACCAGAAATATTATGCTCAACCTTTGTTTGTTTACCATAACATCAAGCAATATAACCGAAATCCTCTTCTTTCAAAAGGGATGGGAGATGGCCTTAAAACAGGGCACACTGCAGAGGGTGGCTATGGTCTGGTTGGCTCGGGGGAGCGCCAGGGCAGGCGCCTTCTTTTTGTAGTGAATGGGCTTGCCAGCCAAAAGGCCCGTGCGGAGGAGACGCTTCGTTTGATGAATTGGGGTTTTCAGGAATTCCAAACCTATGAGATCTTTAAAGCAGGTCAGGAAGTGGAAAAAGCAGAAGTGTGGATGGGGGTTGTGCCTCACGTGCCCTTGGTTGCCGCCCAAGCCGTTGCTGTGACGGCTCCAAGGCGCCTATGGCCAAAAGTTCAGGTGACGGTTCGTTACAAAGGGCCGGTGGAACCTCCCCTCAAAAAAGGGCAGATTCTTGGGGATGTTTTGGTTTCTGTGCCAGGAATTGAGCCCAAGAGCTTCCCTCTTGTGGCAGGGGAGTCTATTGAGAAAAACGGTGTTTTAAGGGGGCTATGGCAAACCCTTTCCTATTTTTTATGGGGGGAAAAGGCAAGACACAATTAGGCAGGATGTGGAGATGATCGTTGGAATTGGGTGTGATTTAGTGGATATTCGCCGGGTTGAAGCGGTGTTAAAACGCTTTGGAGCAAAAGCTAAAGCCCGTCTGTTTACCGACCAAGAGCGAGAAGATGCTGAAAAAAAACCTCTAATAGCGGCTTCTACCTATGCGAAGCGCTTTGCTGCGAAAGAGGCTTTTTCAAAAGCCCTTGGCACAGGCATGGCGGAAGGATTGACTTGGCAGGACGTGGCGGTTGAGCGGGACGCGAAAGGCAAGCCATTCCTCAAACTTTCCGAAAAAGCTTGGGTTTTGGTTGAAAAAAAGGCCCATATGGAGCAAAAAGAAAAAATTCAACTGGACCTGAGTCTAAGTGACGAGTATCCTTACGCCCAAGCTTTTGTGATTATTTCTTGGAACGCAAACAATGTCTGAAAAAATGCCCCTACTTTCGTCTTCTCCCCTCGATAAAGTTAAAGAATTTTTAAGATTCATCGTGACTTTGACGGTGGTTGTGTTGGGGACGCGCATTTTCATCTTCGAGCCGTTCAATATTCCAACAGGCTCGATGATTCCAACCCTTTTGGTGGGGGACTATTTGATTGTCTCAAAGTTCACCTATGGATTGTCTCGCTATTCCTTTCCTTTTGGTTACAAAATTCCTTTTTTTAAGGGGCGGATGTTAGATTTTCACAAACCTGAGCGTGGCGATGTAGCAGTCTTCCGTTTGCCGGCAACGCCTCATATTGATTATATCAAACGTGTAATTGGTCTGCCTGGGGACCGTATCCAGATGCGGGAAGGTATTCTCTATGTTAACAATCAACCTGCCATTTTAAAAGATGGTGGAGAGTATGAAGAGAAGGCTGAAGAAGGTGGGCGGGTTGTGCAAGCTCAAAAATATATCGAGACCCTCCTTAACGGGAAAAGCCACCCCATTATCAAGCATCAAGCCCTCGGGGAGGGACCTGTCGATGACACCCCTGTTTATGTGGTGCCTGAGGGGCACTATTTTATGATGGGGGACAACAGGGATCACTCCTTGGATAGCAGGTACATGCACCAAATTGGCTTTATTCCAGAGGAAAATTTGGTGGGCCGGGCAGAGATTATCTTCTTCTCCTTGGATGATGATACCATCCCTTTTTGGCAAATTTGGAAAATTCCCTTCAGCATTCGGTTTAAGCGTTTGCTAAACCTCATTTATTGATCAAAAGAGGATCTGTGGATGGAAGCGCCTTCTCTCCAACGGCTGATTCAGTGCTTGGGCAGGTTGCCGGGACTTGGCCCCAGGTCGGGCAGGCGGGTGGCCCTACATCTGTTGAAGAACCCTGAACGGGTTTTGGGCCCGTTAATTGAGCTTTTATCCTATGTTCAACAGGCTATTGTAACCTGCAAGATCTGTGGTTGCTTGGGAGAGGAAGATCCCTGCGGCATTTGCGCTAACCCTAAACGAGATCCACATACCTTGTGTATCGTCGCAGATATGGCGGATGTATGGGCCTTGGAGCGGGCAGAGTGTTACCATGGGCAATATCATGTGTTGGGTGGGCTCCTTTCTGGGATTCAGGGGATTGGGCCGGAGGCTCTATCTTATCCTCAGCTTTTGGCACGCTGTGCTTCAGGCCAGATTCAGGAGATTATCTTTGCGCTGAGCGCGACAGTGGAGGGGCAAACAACAGCACATTATGTGATGCATCAATTAAGGGATTTTCCTCATATCCAACTGTCAACCTTGGCCAGGGGGGTTCCCCTGGGAGGGGAGCTGGATTACCTGGATGAAGGCACACTTTCCACTGCGTTGGAAAGCAGGCGTTCCACGAATCTTACCAAGCTCGCCGGCTGAGCATAAAAAAAGGGCCAGACAAATTTTATCTAGCCCCTGAGGTTTTTATAAATTTAAGGCTTCATGACCTTATGAATTTATTAAGAATTCGCGATTTGCTCCACGGCGCGGACAATTTGATCGAGGGCCTTGTAGCAAGCAGGAATCATGCTGGTTGAAATGGTTGTTAATTGGATCGACGTGCGGAACTCTGTAATAGCTTCCGTGAGGTCAGCATCGTTGAAGGTGCTGGCAGCGTCTTTCAAGTTAACGATCAAAGCTTCTGTGCTTTCTTTAGCGATCTGGATGGCGCTTTGGTTGGCACCTAAGCGGGCACGCACAGCGTTCATCTCGTTCAAAGCATAGGTGAGCTTGTTGGTCGCATCTGCGGCTGCGT
>JBOFKI010000016.1:0-4136 GCA_051657245.1 Alphaproteobacteria bacterium
CGTTCAAGCCTGATTGCAGGCGTAGTTCTGGCGTTCTTATGGAGGATTATTGCTGGCATCTATCACCTCTATGGGTAAAAGTGTCGATTCCTAGGGTGTGTCGACATTTAATTTAAAAGGTGCTAAAACGATCCCTCCATTCGTAAAAGGAGGAGAGCCTGTACGATTTAAGAGACGATCAGTGGGAAAAGATCAAGGATAGCCTGCCGGGTAAGAAGTCAGATCCTGGGAGAACAGCTTTAGACAATCGAAAGTTTATATCGGCGGTGGTGTGGGTTGCGCGTAATGGAGCGGCGTGGAGAGCGTTGCCTCCTGAGTACGGAAAATGGTCTAGCGTCCATAAACGATTCATACGCTGGGCCAAGGCTGGTATTTGGCAGATGATTTTTAATACGCTTGCGGCTGATGCAGATACGGAATGCATGATAGATACGACCCTTATTAGGACTCACCAGCACGCAGCTGGTGCAAAAAAAAATGTAGGCCAAGGGACCTCTCTCAAGAACAAGAACTGGGAAGATTCCGCGGGGGGCTCACGACGAAGCTTCACGCAGCATGTGATGCCTTAGGAAATCCCTTGCGCTTTTATCTTACAGCGGGCCATAGATCAGACTACTTGAAGGCCTTGAATCTGATTGAAGGTTTTGAAATGAAAGCTCTTCTTGCGGATAAGGGATAGGATGCCAATTAGATTGTCGAAGCTTTAGGAAAAGTTGAAGCCGTTATTCCTCTACGATCCATGCGAAAATCGCCACGAAGTTATGACAAAGATCTCTACAAGGAACGTAATCTTGTAGAAAGGATGTTCAATAAGCTCAAGCAATTCAGAAGGGTTGCAACGCGCTATGATAAACTTGCAATAGCTTTCCTCTCTTTTATACACATCGCTGCTATCTAGGTTCTATTAAAATGAATGTCGACGAACCCTAATTTAAGAATTTTTCATGGGACTGAATACACGCTTCAAGAGAATTATGTCGAAGTCGGAATTATCAGCAGTTAAGTGTTTTTTAGCCTTTTTTTACTTTTTCTTAAACAAAATGGGGAAGAATGGGTGGAAATAAAATATGCATAAAATACAGTGAGAAACAATGTCCATCTCTAAAGAATCTATCGCAACGCTCATCAATTTAGTAGAGGGGTCTCTTGTAAGCGCACAACGAACAGGGGCAACAATTAAAGAAAGTAATCTAGACCAGCTTCGCTTGTGTCGCTATGAACTCTTGCAAGAAGCTGTTAGAACAGAACAAGAACGTTTCCGAAACCTCAGAATTCCTTTTTCCAGGAGAACTCGCCTTTTTTTCTTAAGTGAGAGCGATAAAACCTAGGCGGAAACGGCTTCAAGCTTTTTGAGACGCTGTTGACGCGTTTCATAGCAAGCAATGTAGAGCGTTGAAGGGATGATGCATGCAGCGCCCAACAGGGTTGAAGCATTTGGAATTTCCTGAAAAAGGATAAATCCCAGGCTTCCAGAAAAAACCAGCTCCGTGTAGCGGAGAGGTTGCAAGGCGGAAATATCGCAAGCAGCAATCGCTTTCAATAAACAGAAAAGCAAGAGATTGGCCCCAGCTCCCAACACGAACAAACAAAGAAGCTCATTCAATAGGGGAGTTGTCCAATTTAAAATTCCCAATGGAAGAGAGAGGAGTGTTGTGCCAAGGGCAGAATAGAACAACATAGGAAGCAGTCCTTCGTCTGCGTTCAATAGTTTTTTATTAATGATATCTAAAGTCGCAAACATGATCGTTGAGGCAACAAGAAAAAAGGCCGTTGTGTTGAATCCCTCTAAAGAAGGCTGAAAACTTAGCAAAATTCCTAAAAAACCTACGAGAGTTGCGAGGCTGCGTTGCCACCCTACTTTTTCTTTTAAAAAGATAGCCGCAAAAACCAGAACAAATAAAGGTGTCGTAAAGCTGATGGTGGTGGCAAGGGTTAAAGGCAGCGCGACAACCCCATAGCACCATGGAATCACTGCTAAAAACAGCAACGTTCCCCGGATTGCATGGGCACCCACGTGCCTGGTTACAAAAGCTTGCTTTCCTCTTACTAACATGAACGGAAAAAGTGTTAAGGTGCTGAACAAAAACCGGAAAAATGAAATCTCAAGGGGGCTCAAACGGTCCCCAGCATATTTGACCATGGCATCATTTAACGCACTGCAAAAACAAGCACAGCAAAACCAGAATATCCCCTGCAGATAACCTCTGCGGTGAAACCAAAAGGTTTTTAAGAACATGCCATCCATTCCTTAACAAAATATTAAACTCCATTACGACAGAACTGATGACAAAAGTCAAACCCTTCATTGCTGTGCTATAAAACACGTCTGATAAAAAAAGAAAAGGCCTTTATGTAATGCATTTCAGGCGCATGAAGATCTGAGCACCGGATATAAACCTTTGGTGACGCACCCATCGGCCCATAAAAGTGGTTTCGACAAGAGGTCTAATGTGAAACGCTTAATTTACTTATGGACGAAGCTAGGTATGGAAAACAAGATTTTTTCAAGGTCTCTCTCCAGTGTCCCATAGAGGCTACGTGAGACTCTCGGAAGATCAAAAAAATGAAGATTTTATTGGTTGCGGGGGCAGGATTTGAACCTACGACCTTCAGGTTATGAGCCTGACGAGCTACCGGGCTGCTCTACCCCGCGACATCAAAAGAGACATTCATTAAGAAAGCCTTCATCAGTTGTAAACAAGAATTTTGAAAAAAGCAACAGTCTTTCCCAAAAAGATTTCTGCATCTTCTCTGTTATTTAATTAAAACCAAAGCGTTTCTTTTCTTCAATTATAAAAATAAAAGTTATCAAATAAATAGAGCATTTATTTTACATATATTTTGTATTTTTTTACGCTCTTCTTGGATATTTTTTGTCAATTCATAATGAAAGAAAAATAAATGCAAAAAAAACTAACATCTTCTTTGCTGATCGTTGCTTATTGCTTCAACAGCCTACCTATTTTTGCGGCTCCGCTTCCAGATCCGATGGAAGAAACTTTTAAAAATCTGTCCAAGGGGGTTGCTGCCTACGGAACCCTTAAAGAGCAAAAAAGGTTTAAGAGGGAGGAGGAGTCGGAGTGCAACCTCGAAGAGGGTTATGAGCAGCGTTTCAAAGATAATTCAGCAAACATTTCTTACGTAAATTTGCTCTCTCCTTTGCGTGTAACCGCCGACTCTGGTCCTGGGAGAAGCATGACGGGTTATTTGATCGGAGTCGGTTTATCTTCAGTTGAACCATCTTTTTGGGGTGAGGATGCGATTTATTCTGTAATGGCTGTAGATAAGGAGACGTCGTTATGCGCGCTTTACGAAAAAAAATGGGATTTTTCGGCAGCCTGGCGCAGCAAAGCTCATTCTATAGACTGGCTGCGGGATGAGTTAAAAACGCATCTGGAAAATCTCATTTCTAAATTTAAAATTCAACCAATATCTTCGGGAGATATAAAACAAAATTTGAGCTATGCTTATCTTCGTCTTGTGCCAGAGAAGCTTGGTGCTAATACGTTTGGTTTGGCTCGCTCTGAGCTTGGGCGTTTTGGACTCAATTCTTCAGAATTTCAGAGCGAAACAGCTGGACTTGCAGAGGATTTTTTGGCTGCTTCCTACTCGCCTTCTCAACGGAGCACTACGTTTGCTTTGCTAACCAAAGACGGTTGCTTACCGCTTAGCGAACGTCCTGGGAGCCCCCTTGATAACATGGAAAAGGTGAGGCAAGAATTTCTGAGGAATATTTTTTCTAAAAAAACCATTTCTTTTTCGAAAGAAGTTGAGTGCCATTTTGGAGATTTGAATAATATTTTTAGCGCGCCGTTGTCGCGTCCTGCTGAAAATTCTTCGACCCAAAAGCCTTTCATGACTTCAGCTCCAACCCAAATCTCTAGCGCCGCGCCTTGGGGGCGTGTTCCTGAAGATTTTTCTACCCGAAGCTACGGTTATGGGTTCTTAAATGATAGCAGCAGCAATGCTTTGACGACAACCCAGGCTCCCTATGTGGCCTCAAATGGCAACCTTGGCTATTACATTGGAGCAGGCGCTCTGGCGGTAGGCGTCGCTGCTGCTGGGATTGGGGCCGCTATTTACCATGGGTGGAAAGCTAAAAAACCTAAGAGAAACGCGGCGTATGACGGGGTTGC
>JBOFKI010000017.1:0-4320 GCA_051657245.1 Alphaproteobacteria bacterium
TTGGGCCGCCGGCCCCGCGGCGCCCCCCGTAGCCAGGGCGATGCATAAGAGAAAATGCCAGAAGCGCCTCATGGCTGGGTGTACACCGGGCCGCCCTTCAAAATGCGGGATTTGAGTTCTTCTCCACCTTCTCTCACCAATCGCGTTTTCGCTGTCGCAATTTTATGATCTAAAATTTGGAGAGCTTTATCCTTTTCTCCCAGCAACCAATAGAGTTCGGCGAGCTGATTGGGGATAATATTCTCTGAAGCTGGGATATTTAAAAAATTTTCTTCTGGTTTCAGGTTTTCCAAAAAATGAATCACATCTCGCACCGTTTTGAAGCGTTCCATGAATGGAATGGCGCTTTCCTCAATGGCTTTGAGAAAATAAGCAGCATTTTCGGCGTCTTTCAGTTCTGCATCTTCATCTTCAGTTTGCAAGATAATGTTTATCATTTTATAATTTTTGTCTAATCTAGCAACTGCCGCCGCTAATAATTCTCTTTTATAAATAGTTGGATTATTTTTTTCTTCAAAATTATGTAAAAATATGTCTGCATAAATGACAAATCCAGTGTAATCAGCTGTGTTAATCTTGCTGCGACAAACATGAAAAGAATATGCCAGTTCTTTACCGTAAGCAGTAAATCGATTGCTTTTTCGCTTAAATCCCTTCTCTTTTAAAAAAGGCGTTAAAATATTTTTAAAGAAATATTCGTAACGTTCTTTGGCTGTTTTCACTTAAGCCCTCCTTCCATCCTGTTTTGAATAATCTCTTTTACTTTACCAACAGATTCAAGCTGTTTACTTCGCAAATAGTGGACTTGTCCAGTTTGTTTGTCATAAAGGCCTAAAATGCCGTCTTTTTCTGCAGCCGCCTCATATTTTCGAAGTTGCTTGATGCCCTTAGCAATCCCTGAATTGGTTAAAGGCTTCAGCTCAACGGGCCTTTTAAACGCAGTTTGAGCATCCGGAAAACCATAGCGGCCATCGGGATAATTTAATTTTTCTGAACCTTTCCATTCAGGATTTTTTAGCTTTTTTTGCTCAATTTTCTGGGCGAACCTAGCATGGGCCTGATTCCCTTCGTCCAAAGATTTTTTCACCTTAGGGTTTCGGGTGCCACGAAGGGGCGCCCCCTTCCCAATCACCTTCAAATTAGGTTTAAGGGCATCTTTTGCCGCTGATTTGATTTGCTTTTTGAGGGTGGTTTTGGCAATTTTCTTAACCAAACCGCCGCCAAGGTAATTGTTAGCAAGCATAATCCCTGGAAGGGCCGCCTCTAAAACCTCACGGCTTTCCCCCGTGACATGGCTCAATATGTTTAAGGAAATTTCTTTTAATTGCTTGGCTTTTTCAGGGTTTTCTTCCTCAATCCATTCATAAGCAAGCTCCCCCGCGCTCAGCAAGAAATTATTCTGCAAAGCGGTGTCGGCTGTCACGATGGCCGTTGGGACATCCTGTTTGCTCAACAGTACGCCGGTTGCAGCGGCAATTTTCCCATAATCTGCGCGTGTTTCGCGAGTGAGGCTCTCAGGCAAGGCTTCCGCGACGGTTTCTCCGATGACGGCTCCGAGAGCGCCGGCTGCTGCGCCTTTTCCTGGGTTTTTCGGATCAAGAATCGCGCCAGCGGCAGCGCCCGCAAGGGCGTGGCCCAGCTTGTGGGTGGCAGAATCAAGGCCGGCCTTGCGAGCCTCTCCCAATTCATTAGCGACCGACGCCTGCACTGCGCTGGCAACTGCCAGGAGGCCTGCGCCTTTCAGAGCGTCCTTCGCGCTGCCGCCGTTAATCGCAAAAGAGATCGCCCCAGCTTGCAGCCCATAGCCTAAGTGCCGGACCCCGTGGGTCGCCAGATTTTCTGCAAAATCCGCAGAAAAAACCCCACCTTCAGGAGTTGGACCCACCAAACCAGCCGTCGCGATGGCTGTGGCGATGGATTTCAAAGACGGCGGTTTGAAAGCATCTTCCAGCGCCTTGCCCAGGTTTCCCTGGTGGTTCAGCGTCCCCACAACCGTTGAGGCAGCCACGGCCTGAATCCCAGCTTTCGTGGCGGAAATTTCTTCCATAGGCGCAAGAACCCTGGCGTTCGCCAGGATGTGGATGAAAATGAGAAAGCAGGAAAGGAGACGTCTAACTTTTTTCAAGCTCTTTCCGCAATTCTTGAATTAATTCATGATGGTGGGGGGATTGATGTTCCATCAGGTCGAACAACTGTAAAAGAGATTTTTTTGACGATAAATGCATGTTGGCGCGGAAAAGGGATAAGTATTCAGGAGAATTGAAAAGAACGGTAAAAGCTTCACTACAAAATATCGGAGCTTTTTCAAAAAATATCTCCAGACACCGAGCCAATTCCCTACAATATATATCAGCTGGATAATACTCAAGTACACTATTTAAAGATGTAAAAACCCAATCATATTCGTTTTCATCATCAAAATATTTCAACAACACTTCAATAGATGATGGATCTAGCCTCAAAATAATCTGGTCAGCGGTGTCTAAAAATTTTTCTGTGTTGTCGCCAACATCAAAATTTTGATATTTTTCTAAATCACAGTAAAGTTCTTCTAGCGTTTTTTCTTGATCATATTTCATGGCTATTTTCCCCCTTTCTTAAATAGCTCTGGAAATTTTTCCTTGTTTTGTTTCGCTACTTCCAGCAACGAGGGTCGTATTTCTTTATAAAGCCCGTCTTCCTTATAAATATCCCCTGTGCGCTTTAATGCCTTTGCTAGAGCATCTCGAGAGTCAAGGGAAGGATCAAGGTTTTTCAGCTCTTGGTGAATCCGGCGATGGCGTCCACCAGTCCCTGGAACAGGTTCTTCTACCAGCATAGCGATTCCATCATCTCTAGTTATACCTTTTTGTTTCATGTATTTTGCATGAGGCAAATGATGTGAAGATAAGTTATCTCCAGGATCGGATGCTTTTAGTAACTCCCCATGCTTCCCCACTTTCCCCTCATTAGGCAATAATTCTTTTTGTTTTGTTACTAGCGCAGGATTATTTTCTTTCCTCGCCTCTGGCTGTCTTATTGCCGCTTTTTCTGCTGCTATTTTCTTCGGGGCTACCTTCCCCGAAGGCCTTGCATGTTGCAGGTTTTTTGCGACATTGGCCACAAACAGGCCGGCAGCCTTGGCGGCGTCTTCGCTAAACCCAAGCTCAAGGGCTTTTGTTTCGGCCAATGCTGAGCTTTCCCTGGAGAATTCTGCAACAATCGCCTCGGCTTCCCCAAGCTTGCCTTGAGTGACGTGCTCGTCCACCATGGCCATGGTCGCGTCGCTCATCAAGCACAACGCCTCTCCCCCAACAAACGCGCAAAATAGGCTTTTTTCGTAAGCCGTCAAAGCAGAAAAACCCTGTTCGTTGGCTTTTTCCAGGGCACGGGTTAGGTCTTCATCAACTTCTTTGGCAAATTGGCTGGTCTGCACCAAGGTAGACCAGCTCGCCCGCTTCAGCTCAGAAAGAAGGCCTTTTGAGTTGTGCTCCAGCGCGGTGTCCGCCGTGTGGATGGCTGTTCCCACGTCTTGCCTAAGAACCAAAGCCATTGCGGCAGCGCTCAGTTTTGAAAGGTCATGGGCTTGTTGGATTTGCGCGTCGCTTGGCATATCCGAAGGCTTCAGGCTGCCTTTCTTGGCCAGCAATTCCGGAACTCCAAGCTGCCATTCTGCCAAGGTTTCTGCCATGGCCTGGCCAAGAGCTCCCGCTGCTGCGCCGCGTCCTGGATCGTCCCAATTTAAAATCGCGCCGGTTGCAGCGCCGACCAGGCCATGGGCCAGCTTGTGCTCCAAAAAGCCAAGCCCTTCCAGGCGAGCCTCGCCCAGGTGTTGCGAGGCAACACCTCCCATCGTGCCTGCAGCAAAGATGGTGGCCCCGGAAAGCAGCGCTTTCTCAAAGGCCTGGCCCCCAAGCGTGGCTTGAACCGGCACGGAAATTGCAGCTTTCAGGCCCGCAGCGCGCGCATGCTCGCCCAAGGTTTTAAGCTGCGTTGTTGGAATTTCCAGCCCCACTGCAAGGCTTTCCGTCAGGCCAGCCGTCGCGATGGCTGTGCCAATGGATTTCAAAGACGTGGGCTTGCCCATGTCTTCTAGCGCTCTGCCAACGTTGCCTTGGTGATTCACCGTTCCCACAACCGTTGAGGCAGCAACGGCCTGCATTCCCGCTTTCGTGGCGGCATAGGCAAAACCTTGGGTTGCACCCGTGAGGCCGCCTGCAAGATTCCCCAACGGCGTTCCCGTGGCAAGCGTCACCGCCAGGCCAAGCACGGCTGCGGCGCCTGCTGTGAGGCCCTGTTGGGTTTGATCCCAGTGTTGGTGAACTTCTTGGGGATGTTTCA
>JBOFKI010000018.1:0-8063 GCA_051657245.1 Alphaproteobacteria bacterium
ACGGACTGTGCTGGTTCCTGACCTCTAAGCTGGTCGCTGGGTTCACCAAGGAGGAACGCTGGTCTTTCCGCATGATGTTGCGCCGCAACCTGATTGAGACCTTGAAGGTCCATCACACGCTGTTCAACGTTGTGTGGAATCAAAATGAAGACCACCTGCGTCTCATCAAGTCCATGGGTGCACGCATTGGTGACAGTGAATACGGCTTCACCAGCTTCTCGTTTCACCGGGAGGACTTCTCCGAGTTCCAACACTAAGGAGGTGACCTTATGGGTATGATGGCGATGGCGGCTATGGCTGCTGTCAGCATGGTTAGTAAGGGTATCGACCAGAAGAACCAAGGTAAGGCTGTTGCAGCCCAAGAGGAAGCTCGCCGAAAGCAGCTGATTCAGGCAGTAAAGCAGTCGAACATTGCAGACGCAGGTCTGAAGCTCCAAGCTAACGAAGCGTACAAGGCCGCACGGTCTCAACTCGAATCTTCCTCTATGGATGCCATCAAGGCTCAGGGGACGGTACGCACAGCGATGAATGAGTCTAACCTTGAAGGTCGGACCATGGAGCGTGTGACCCGAGATGTTGAGAACGTTGCGCTGCGCACTAAAGGACAAATCACCGAGAACTACGAGCGTGACTACCACAACATCTGGATTCAGCGTGTCAACAATCGGGACAGCCTAATTGCCCAGATTGAGGGCTCCCAGCCTATTCAGATGCCTGACACCACTGGTAACATTCTCGGTATGGCAAACGCTGGCGTGCAAGGTGCTATCGTAGGGAACAACCTGTGGGGGACCTTCAGTGGTTCACCCGCTGGGCAATCCACTAAGACCAAGACCACCAGCACCAACCGTGGCAAGTAACAGGAGGTAATCATGAGTAAGCTGCAAGCGGCCCTGTCCCAAGTTAAGGGTCCGAATATCTCCACGCGAGAGCTTCAGCAGCAGCAGTACAAGCCTTCCCAAGTGCAAGCAGTTCAGCACAAGCAGACTGACTACTCCGGTCAGCTTCTGAGCCTTGCACAGGGTGGGTCACAACTGTACGCTGCCTATGATAAGCAACGCGAGGAAACTGGGATTAAGCGTAAGAACGCAATCATGCTCCAGAACCTCAAGCCCGAAGAGATGCGGAAGCTGCGTGAAAGTGGTGAGCTGCTCTATCAGGACGACTCATACGCTATGCGAGCCCTTGACCGTGCCCTTGGTCGTCAGGAGGCGTTCGCGGCTGAGGGTGTGATTCAACAACGAATCGCCGAGGGATTCTATAAGTCTCGCTCTGAGATGGAAGAGGACCGCGCCAACATCCTGAAGGAGCGTATGGGCTCCATGAGCGAGGCCTATGGCATCGACCAGCAGAACCGTGCGTACTTTGACGAGGGTTACGCCTCCGACATGACAGACCGGTCCTTCGCTATCTACGGTGCCATGGACAAGAAGGTGGATGAGTACAACCGCAACAACGCTGTGCTTGCCGTAG
This sequence comes from Alphaproteobacteria bacterium, assembly GCA_051657245.1. Lineage (GTDB taxonomy): Bacteria > Pseudomonadota > Alphaproteobacteria > Holosporales > JBOFFI01 > JBOFFI01. The sequence goes on from JBOFKI010000018.1 coordinate 1,474, forward strand.
ACAACGAGGTAACCGAGCTGGTCAAATCCGGCAATGGCCAACACATTGTTCAGGTCCTTCAGACTCGACTGCGCGATGGTGTCATCCGCAACGAGAAGGACTTTGAGTCTCACCTTCAGAAGGCCCTCAAGGAAGTGGCGGCCTCCCCTCAGTCAGTCGACCTGCTGAACACCATGGCTGACACTGAGTTGACCTTGTTCGGCGAGAAGACGACCCTGCGTCAGCGACTCGGGGATGAGACCATCAAGACCATGACCAATCAGGCTGCGCAGGCGACCTTGGCCAACAACTGGGAATCCCAGAAGTATGTCATGGAGAAGCTGTCGTTCCTGACCGCACCTGACTTCCAGAACGACGGTGTGAATAAAGGCCTTGATGCCATCCGGGAGCTGGAAGACTTCGCCAACCAGACGCAAGGTCCTCAGGCCACTGCACTGCGTCAGCAGATTCAGTCCGCCAAGATGAACTTCGACCGTATGCACCGGGAGTACAACGAGAAGCAGAAGCAGGCAATCAACACCGAGCAGCAGCAGAAGGTACGACTCTCTGTTCTGGACGCTCTGGTGAATGGCCGCGAGACTGGTGACCTCAATCGCTCCCTGAAGCTGTCCTCACTTACTGAGGATGCGTCCACCGGGAAGTATGAGGCTCAGGACTGGAACCGCTACTATGACTTCAAGTCTGACCAGATTGACGCCACTGAGGGACTGTCTGATGACCAGAAGGCATTGCAGAAGCTGCGCCTCGGTGTGCTGCTTAAGGACATCCCGGACTCTGGTTTCGGTGCCCATTATGCCGAGACCTTCCAGCGTGTCAACGGGGAGCTCGCTAAGTATTCCTCTGCGCTTGACGCTGGGGCTGAGCTTCCTGATACCCCGGAGTTGAACCGGATGATGGAGTTCTATAAGGCCAGCCCTGAGCTGTTCTCGCAGACCTTCGGTCCAGACTTTCCGATGGCCAACTCGATTGCCATTTCGGCGACCATGGGTGTACATCCTTCGATGATGATTCAAGGTCAGAAGCGTCTGGAGCAGGTTCGGTCGCAGGCACCTGAGCAGCAACAGCAGCTGTTCAAGGAGTTCGCCAACTGGGAGAACAACCAAGGCAACAACATCTATCAGCACATGAGTGGAACTGAGCGTGACAACCTCCGTGCTTTGTACCTTGGAATGGATGGCTACGCCAACTCCACCAAGATGGAAATCATCGACAAGCACCTCAAGTCACAATATGAGGTCATCACAGGTGGTGTGGTCCCCAAGTCCTTCTTGATGTCTAACCCTCAAGACCCGTCTTCGGTGTCTGTCGGTAAGCAGCGTCTCGAAGACAAGATTAAGGCCCGCTTCCCTACCGGCAACGTCTACATGGCGTTCATCGGTGACCGTGTTAAAGTGTGGGGCTCCATCGGCTCGGCGCCTATGACCTACACGAAAGAGATGCTCATGTCTGACGAGTAATAACCACCAACAATAGGAGAACCTAATGAACACCACTACTCTTTATCAACGTCTGACCCAAGGAGGCTCGGACCCTAAGTCAATGGTTACCACCGCTGGCGCTGAGTTCGGACTTACTGGTGACCAGATGTACCAGATTGGAATGGTCGAATCAGGTCTCCAATCCGGTGCTCAGAACTCTAAGTCCTCAGCAACTGGCCTGTACCAGTTCACGTCAGGCACTTGGAAGGAGACAATCGGCAAGTACGGTGCGCAGTACGGTATCCCTGAGGGGACCCCTGCCACTGATGCTGCTGCCAACTCCATCCTTGGTGCAGCCTATCTGCGTGACAACCGGGACGACTTCAAGAACACCTATGGTAAGGACCCGGAGTTGACCGACCTGTACATGGGGCACTTCTTGGGTCGTACCGGCCGCAAGCGCTTTGTTGACGGAATGAACGGCAACCCGGACGTACCTGCCATTGAGCTGGTATCCCGGAAGCAGGCCATCGCCAACAAGGAGATTTTCTTCAATGAGGATGGGACACCGCGCTCTGCCTCCGAGGTATACACGTTGTTCGGCAATAAGCTAGGCGTTGTGGGCAACAACGGGGAGTCACAGAGTTTGCAGAAGGACCTGCACGTTGGTAATGTTCAGGAGCGTGAGCTCGGGAGGTTACTAGACCAAGGGGTTGACGAGCAAGCAACCATCGACTCTGCTGTCGCTGACGTCACAGGACGTTCACTCAACATCCCTTTGGCCGGCCGTACAGCACAGCCTTTTGGTGATACTGTTGCCGATTATGGCCTTAATCTACCTCAGGAAGAGGAACGCTCTTTCATGGATGATACCTTCGAAGCTGCGAAAGCAGAGTGGCGTCTAAGCGGATACTCAGTGGCAGCCAATGAGGTCGTCCTGTCGGGTCTTCACGCTGCGTCTAAGACCTTCGGTTTCGACATGGAGTGGGACCAAGAGGCGCTCGCTGTTTCTCAGGCGTTCAGTGACATGAGCCCTGCGGAGATGATGTCCTACGACCCACGCAACCCGTTCAGACCTACTGCTGAGATGTTCGAGAAGGCCTTTGAGGCTGGCATTGACCGCTCATGGGCAAAGTACCTTGGAACAGCTATGACCCCTGATGAGTTCATCCGTAAGGTGCAACTTGCCAGCGAGATGCAGGAGGCCAAGAAGACCCGTGATGGTGTCGGTACTGGTGCAGGTCTTGCCGGTGCTGTACTTGCTGCCCCGCTGGACCCTCTGTCCTACGTAGGCGGAGCGGCTAAAGGTGCAACGTGGGGTGCTCGTCTGCTGTTCGCAGGGGGTGAGGCTGCCGGGATGAACGTTCTGTCTGAGAAGCTGACCGAATGGGGAACTGAAGGTGCTGTTGAGGCGGATGTCGCTTCTGCTGCATTCGGTGGTTTCATCTTCGGCGCAACCCTTCGTGGTGTTTCTGACAAGTTCCTGAATGAAGGTGCCACAGCTCGCATGAGGGCTCGTCAAGAGTCGCTGGCAGTAGACGCTCAGGACATGACCGCACGTCCAGACATTGAGGTTCCTGAGGGCCAGCGTTATGCTGACATTCCGGGTGAGCCGGGTGCCGTAGTCGATGAGTTCGGCAACACTCACTCTGCCACCTCAATCGGCAACCCTAAGCTGCTCGATGCTGTCGAAGAGGAAGCCATTCGAGCTAACAAAGGTGTTGACCTCGGTCCTGCGTCCATGTTGGCGCACAGCCTGCTCCGTAGTAAGCACAATGACGTTCGCGGTGTAGCTGCTGACCTTGTTCGTTCCCCTACTGGTATTCAAGGCGGTGGGACAGGCAAGACCAGCATGACAGCTGAGGACGTGATTGGCCGACTTGAGGGACAGGACAATGCGTGGTACACGAAGGCAATGAAACAGCGTGAAGCACTGGTTGATACCCAAGGTGTCGGCCGTGAGGCGCTGGAGCGTGACATTGTGTCAGCCATTGAGAACGGCGACCTGTCCAAGCTTCCGCCTGAGTCTAAGGCATTCGCTGAGTCCATCGTTGAGCTCTACACCCGTAAGTTCGATGAAGCTGTCAACCCTGCTCGCTTCGGTAATGCTGATGCACCCAGTGTGTTCGCATCACGTCGAGACCCCAAGACTTACGTTCCGCAAATCTTTGAGGAAGGCAAGGTGGCAATCGTCAAGGAGCGCCTTGGTGGGTGGTCGGGTCTACAGAAAGCCCTTAAGGACAACTGGCTGGCTCAGTGGAAGAGTGACCATAAGGGTGTACAGGCTAGGTTCAAGGAGGGCTACGAAGACGACATCAAGGCTCGCATCGAACAAGGCGAAAGCCCTGACGACGCTCTTGAGAATGTCTTCCAAGACTACCTTGAGAAGAAGTCCTATGGTATCGCGAAGAACGGTGAGTTCACTCACAGCTCCAGCCTTGAGGATGCCAGCTTAGACGACTCCCTTGTTGGCATCGCTAACAACAGCTTCACCAAGGAACGTAACGTGTTCGACTCTGCGTTTGAGTCGCTGGCTGATGACGGTAATCCGTTTGCTGTGAACGACCTGCGACACTTCGACCTGATGAACATCGCTCAGATGTATAACCGCCGGATGAACGGTGACGTTGCAATACATGCGTCTACCGGTAAGACCACTCAGGAGCTGAAGGACCGTGTAATCGCTGTGCAAGACCCTAAGGGTCGCCGGGAGTTGGACCAGCTTGTTCGTGTAATCACTGGCCGGGCTCGTGCTGACAACGATAACCCCGCCTTGAATGCTGCACTGCGTGGTCTACAAAACGTCGCCTTTGTGTCTAACAATGCGCAGATGTGGGTGAACAACCTGTCTGAGGTAACCGGGTGGGCAGCTAACCGTACCAACTTCGTGCTGCGTAACGGTGTGAAAGGGCTGAACCAGCTGATGAACCCTCAGACCAAGTTCACTAAGGCAGACATGAAGGACTTCCAAGCGGCGCTGTTCGGTAACGACCTGAACACCATCATGACCAAGAGCTTCTCCAATAACCGGGACGCCATGTTGCGTAACGGCTCAGGCAAGCTGGCGGCTAATGTGGGTGCTGGTCTGGACCAAGCAGGAGCTGTCCTTGCGTCCAACGAGTGGAACCCTTACACCAAGATGCTGAACTTCACGCAGGAGTCCCTGACAGGTCTGGCACGCGGTGGTGTACTTGCTGACATCACTCAGGAGGCGTTCGGTGGCGTTAAGTTCCGGCCTGAAATCCTGAAGAACGCGTCTGTTACTCCTGAGCAGTATCAAGGTGTCCTAGACATGCTGCGTAAGCACGTGAAGCAGGTGAACGGTGAGTTCAAGCCAGATACCAACGCAATCGTCAATGACCCTCGGGCCAACGACCTGTGGCGACTGGCTGACTACATTGCGTCTGACTCTGTTACCCGCACCAACAAGGTCGGGATGAACTACGTACAGCAGCCCAGCGCTCTGATGAACCTTGCGTTGCAGTTCAAGTCATTCACCCTTAAGGGCCTCAACTCCCGTACTGTGCGTCTGTACCACGAGTCTTTCCACGGTAAGGCGCTGGATAACACTGTACGTGCAGCCGTGATGTTCGGCACTATGTCGGCCCTGTGGTCGATGCAGACCCACTATCGCTCTCTTGGCATCCCCGAGAAGGACCGTCAGGCCTACTTGGACAAGATGTTGGACCCGGCGATGGTGAGCTGGCAGGCTCTGAACAGAAGCGCTGAACTTGGCCCGCTGCTTGGTGGTGTAGGCATGGCGTTGAACCCGATTGTAGGCGGCGACATGTTCCGTGCTGGACGTTCCACTATCGACCCGCGCTCTGTTGCACTGCCTAAGGACCCTCTGCGTTCTGAAGCAAGTACGCTGCGTGAGGGTGGTCAGGCTGTTGGGCAGGCGTTCTATGACACCTTCCCGGCTGCACGGACTGCTGTAGGTCTCAAGCAGGGTGCTGGTGCCCTTGCTGGCATGGCTACCGCTCCTTACGGTTATCAGCGTGACATGGAGAAGCGTTCCTTCTTTGAAGCACTCGGCTCTGTTGCACCTAACGACCCTGCGCTCCAGTGGCTCATTAACCAATGGGCTGAATCTGCCGGTGCTGCCGGTAAGCAGATGCAATAAGCCCCAACTATAGGGAGTCCCAGTGGCTCCCTTCAATCCATAACAATAGGAGGTGATAATGGCTAAGACTCGTGCCCCAACCACAATCATCACGGTTACACTGACGGGACAGAGTGAGTTCGACATTCCGTTTGAATACCTCGCACGTAAGTTCGTAGAGCTGACCCTCATCGGGACTGTGCGTCAGCCGCTGGTGATGAACACGGACTACCGCTTCGTGACTAAGACCAAGGTGTCCCTCACTGTGCTGCCGGGTGGTGACTTCACTCATCTGGAGCTGCGACGGGTAACCTCCGCGACTGAACGCTTGGTTGACTTCCATGATGGCTCCATCCTGCGAGCATATGACCTTAACCTCGCCCAGTACCAGACCCTGCACGTTGCAGAAGAGGCGCGTGACCTAATTGCGACCACCTTGGGCATCAACGACTCCGGTCAGCTTGACGCTCGAAACCGTCAGATTGTGAACCTTGAGGCCGGTGTGGCTGAGACCAGTGCGGCCAATGTTGCGCAAGTCCGTAGCATCAGCTCGGGCATCGTGGCTCCTGCCCTTGAGGTTGCCACTCGGTCTGCTGACACTGCGTCTAAGGCTGCTGCTGATGCGGTTGCTGTGTACAACGCGTTCACCGAGTTGGCCAAGAACCAGAAGGTGGCTGAGACTGTACCGCTGGGAGCTGGTCAGGTCGTCGTTGCGTTCAGCCGTGTGTTCGTCAACGCTGCGTCTATCTTCGTGAATGGGCCTCGTGTTGACCACGGTCACCTGACCGAAGGAATCGACTACTCGGTCACAGGCATCGGGGTAATCACCCTGTTCCGTAGCTATCCTACCGGGACTTCTATCACTGCTGAGCAGTACATCGTTCGAAACTAAGGAGGTACTTTATGATTACTTTTGGAAGCGTTACCGAATTGCAGGCCACTCAACTGGTTGTTGGTGACATCGTACACATCCTTGGTGAGACCGTTGAGGGCGACCGCTCTCTGATGGTCGGCATTGTTCGTCCTGCTGGCCATGACACTGCGAATCGTAAGGTGCCAATCACCTATGG
>JBOFKI010000019.1:0-8048 GCA_051657245.1 Alphaproteobacteria bacterium
TTATTTCACAACTGCTAAAGTCCAAGGACAAATGGCCCTAAAAGCGATAGCTTTTAACTTACTAAAGGCCACAAATAAGGCTTCTTACGGATAAATGACCTGAATTAGGGGCTCGTTTAGGCAAAAATGACCTAAAAACAGGAGGAAAATTTGAAATTCCTTCCTTTAAAAAACTTAAATATTACATTTTCGGCAGCTCTGTTGGACATTTTATGAATTACGCAATGGCCTTTGTTTGGGATAAGATTGCGCAAAAACTGAGCTGCTTCGGCTTTTCCATATTTTTCAAGAAGCTCAGAGTGTGTCTGGTAAAAGATATTTTCATAGGGTTGTCATTCCCGCGCAGGCGGGAATCTAGACAATTATCACAATCTGTTGCTTCTGCTGAAGCGTCATTTTGATAGCTTTCCCCCTAGATTCCCGCCTGCGTGTTGTCTTTCGGATGCTTATTGTACAGTAAATTCTAATGGAGCCGCGTATTGGAGACATCGTCAACTGATTCTATTATATGCGTCAAGTAAACTGCATGATAAATCAGACCTCTTATCGCTTTTATGGGCTGATGGGGGCGTCACCAAAGGTTACATCCGGTGCTCAGACCCTCATGTACCTTAAGTATGACTGAAGGTCTTGCGCGTCTGTTAGTTCCTGTCTCTCAGTCCGCCTCAAACGTGGTTTCGACAAGAGAGAGCCTAATCCTTAAAATTAAAGGCCTACTCTACAAGGTGTAAATCTGGTTTGTTCGCAGATTTTCCACGGCTTCTTCCTAACCCATTGCTTTTTGCCAGACTGCTACGGGTTTTGGCATAATTGGGAGCAACCATCGGATAATCCGCAGGCAGCGACCAACGTTCGCGATATTGTTCTGGGGTCATGTTATAGACAGTTTTCAGATGGCGCTTCAACATTTTGAGACGCTTTCCATCTTCCAAACAGATGATGTAGTCTTCGGTAATAGATTTTTTAATGGAAACAACAGGGTCTGGACGTTCACTTAAAAAACGATGCTGCCCCCCTAAGTTGGTCAACGTCGTATAAACCTGATTAATAAGTCCAGGAACCTCCCCAGCTTCTAAAATATTATTAGATAAATATGCAGAGACAACATCGCTGACAAGGTGAAGAACCTCACCTGTAGATGTTTTCGGTAGCGAAAAATCAGAATTTATTTCATGTTCCATCACGTTACCCATACCATAATTAATTGTTTTTCCTACCTATTCCTATAAAACGTTTTTTCAGAATTTCAAAGAAAAAAAAATTTTTTTTTTATTTTTCTATTTAAAAACAAATTTTTATAAGAAAAAAATCTGGAAAAATTACAGATTCTATGGGGAAATCCCTTCCCCAGAAAAAATGACCAAGGCTTAAGAATTATCCCTTGACGAGAATCTAAGAACGTGAAATCTTTTGAGGCGTAGTTCCCTTTGAGGGGGGTGTAGCTCAGTTGGTTAGAGCGCCGGCCTGTCACGCCGGAGGCCGCGGGTTCAAGTCCCGTCACTCCCGCCATCATCTCTGTTTGTCGTCTTGTTTTTTGTAAAAAATAAGTCATTTTTCCCCGCTGTTTTCTTCTTTTTGCCGCGGGTTCCAACTATTGAGAAGAGTTCATTTTCTTTTTACGTTTTTCAGTGTACAAAAAGGAAAATAGTATAAACGTATAAGCGACGACGGGGAGGATAAGCAATGTCTGAGTGGTTTAATGTTTCCATGCTGACTTTGTTGAAAGAATATTTACCTATCCTGCTTTTTTTTGGGTTATCCTTCTTGATAGGCGGTTTCTTAATAGCCATCTCCCTTATCAGAGGTGTTCACCGGCCAGATTCTGAAAAACTATCTGTCTATGAATGTGGGTTCCAGGCGTTTGGGGATTCTCGCATGAAATTTGACGTGCGTTTTTACCTTGTCGCTATTTTATTCATCATTTTTGACCTTGAAGTAGCCTTTCTCTTTCCCTGGGCCATTGCTTTTAAGGGAATCGGCTTTTTTGGGTTTATCTCTATGCTTATTTTTTTAGGCATTCTTACCATTGGGTTCGTTTATGAATGGAAGAAAGGCGCGCTTGACTGGGAATGAAATGCGTCTTTTTTTTAAATTTTACTCTACTCAAAAGGAGTTAGCAGCTCATGCCTAATCTTCAACCCCCTCACCCAGGCCTTGAACGGATTGCCATAGATCCCCATGCCACGCCTGATCAATTGCTCCAGAGCATGAATGAAAATTTAAGCTCCCGAGGATTTTTGTTGACCCAGGTTGATAAGGTGGTCGCTTGGGCCCAAACTGGCTCTTTGTGGCCCATGACTTTTGGTCTCGCCTGTTGCGCTGTTGAGATGATGCACACAGCTGCCTCTAGATATGACCTAGATCGATTAGGTCTTGTATTCAGACCCAGTCCGCGGCAATCAGATTTGATGATTGTGGCAGGAACTCTCACTCACAAAATGGCACCTGCTTTGAGAAAAGTTTATGATCAAATGGCAGAACCCCGCTGGGTTCTTTCCATGGGATCTTGCGCCAACGGAGGGGGATATTATCATTATTCTTACGCAGTAGTGCGCGGGTGTGACCGTATCGTTCCCGTGGATATGTACGTGCCCGGTTGCCCCCCTACCGCAGAAGCTCTTCTGTATGGCATTATGGAACTTCAACGAAAAATTAAACGAGAAAAAATATACCGTTATGTATCTTGAAGAAATTTGCAAAATGCATATTTTCATCATGGTAAAATAAAATTAAAAATGAGTCAAATTAAGAAAGCTTTAGAGTCTTTTTGGGATGATGCAACAGACGCAATTGAGTTCATGATCCAGGTTAAAACAGGAAATGGGAAATAGTCGTGGGAAACCCTAATCTTGAGGCAAGAATTGAGCTTTTAGAGCAGCATCTTCATTCGAATCTGCTGCACTGCTCTTTTGAACTGGAAGAACTTAGCCTGTGTATTCAACCCCACGCGCTCACAGACCTCTTGAGCTTTTTGAAAGAGCATGCTGCCCTTTATTTCACCCAACTCACGGACATTTGCGGAGTTGACTATCTGTTTATGGGACGTTCCCCTCGGTTTGAAGTCGTCTACCACCTCTTAAGCCTTAAGCATAACACCCGCCTTCGCATCAAACTGGCTGTGGATGAAGGAGATAGCGTTCCCTCTGCCACGTCTATTTATCCCTGTGCAGGGTGGTTTGAACGAGAGGTGTTTGACCTGTTCGGAATTCCTTTCTCTGGCCATCCAGATTTGCGTCGCATTTTGACGGATTATGGATTTGAAGGCCATCCTTTACGCAAAGATTTTCCTCTCACAGGCCATGTGGAAACAACTTATGACCTCGAACAGAAAAAAGTGGTTTATAAAAAAGTAGAACTTCCCCAAGCTTTTCGCACCTTCGATACCTTAAGTCCCTGGGAGGGCATGGGACAAATTTTGGAAAGAAAAACAGACGAAGATGCGCCACCCCATCTCCGGAATAAGGGAAAGGTTTAGGCAGTGGCTCAGCAAAAAGAAACCATTCAAAACTATATGATTAACTTTGGGCCCCAGCACCCTGCTGCCCACGGTGTGCTGCGTCTCATTTTGGAACTTGACGGTGAGATTATCGAGCGATCGGATCCCCACATCGGCTTGCTGCACCGGGGAACCGAAAAATTGATTGAGTATAAGACGTACCTTCAAGCCGTGCCTTATTTTGATCGCCTCGATTACGTCTCCCCCATGTGCCAAGAGCACGCGTTTGCTCTGGCCGTTGAGAAATTGTTAGGCATTGAACCCCCTGAGCGGGGTCAATATATTCGAGTTTTATTTTCAGAGCTGACGCGGCTTTTAAACCACATCTTAAACATCACCACCATGGCGTTGGATGTGGGTGCCATGACACCACTATTGTGGGGCTTTGAAGAGCGGGAAAAACTTTTAGAATTTTATGAGCGCGTTTCAGGAGCCCGCTTTCATGCAGCCTATTTCCGGCCAGGTGGTGTTCATTTAGACCTACCAGAGGGTCTGCTGGAGGATATTTCAGCGTTTGTAGAACGCTTCCCTAAGCTGATTGATGATATGGAAGAGCTGCTCACGGAAAATCGCATCTTTAAGCAAAGAACGGTTGATATTGGGGTTGTTTCCCCTGAACAAGCCCTGGATTGGGGCTTTACAGGACCCGTGCTCCGAGCCTCTGGCATTCCATGGGATCTGCGCCGCTCCCAACCCTATGACGTTTACGATCGCATGAAATTTCAAGTCCCGGTTGGGAAAAAAGGAGACTGTTACGAGCGCTATTTGGTTCGGATGGAAGAGATGCGCCAAAGCCTCTTGATCATCAAACAGTGCATTGAGCAAATGCCAGAAGGTCCTGTCTGCGTTGAGAATCATAAAATATCGCCACCGTCCCGGGCGGATATGAAGCAATCTATGGAAGCCTTGATCCACCATTTCAAGCTTTATACAGAAGGGTATCACGTACCCGCTGGAGAAACTTATACGGCGGTGGAAGCTCCCAAAGGAGAATTTGGGGTGTACCTGATCTCGGATGGGTCCAACAAGCCCTATCGGTGTAAAATTCGAGCCCCAGGGTTTGCGTTTATGGCGGGGTTTGATATGATGGCCCGCGGCCACATGTTGGCCGACGTTCCCAGTATTATTGGTTCGATGGACATCGTTTTTGGAGAAATCGATCGATGAAGATAGCAGACGAATCGCTTCAACCAGAAACCTTTGCTTTTTCTTCTGAAAATCTGGAAAAAGCAAGAGAGCTTATAGCGCGCTACCCGGAAGGCCGTCAAGCCAGCGCGTTGATCCCTCTTCTTGACCTGGCACAGCGCCAACACCAGGGGTGGCTACCTCGGGCAGCCATGGAAGCGGTGGCCCAGCTTTTAGCCATGCCCTTTATGCGAGTTTTGGAAGTCGCGACCTTTTATACTATGTTTAACCTTCAGCCCGTCGGCAAGCATCTTGTCCAAATTTGCACCACGACACCTTGCTGGCTTCGGGGAAGCGACGCGCTAGTGAAAATATGCCACGACTATCTGGGAATCCGAAAAGGAGAAACCACAGAAGACGGCAAGTTTACCCTGGCGGAAGTGGAGTGCCTTGGAGCCTGCGCCAATGCTCCCATGGTTCAGATTAATGACGATTATTACGAAGACTTAGACCCTGCTTCTTTTGAAGCCGTGCTAGACGCCCTTGGCGGCGGCGCAGTCCTCAAACCAGGGTCTGTGAAAGGCCGAAGGTCATCCGAGCCTGCAGAGGTGGACACAAAACCTTACACGCTAGAGGTTGTGAACCTTGCAGCTTTAAGCAAACCCTCCGGTGGGGGGAGCGAGGCAAAAACGGCTTCCCGCTCAAAGCGAAAAGTGATTCCCCTCCCCCAGAAAGAAGGAGACTAGGCAATGTTACCCTCTAAAGATCGCATTTTTGTGAATCTCTACGGTGAACAGCCATCGTCTCTTCAAGGGGCTTTGGCCAGGGGAGATTGGGACAATACCAAGGGTATTTTAGCCAGGGGAACCGACGCTATCATCAAGGACGTGATAGATTCCGGGCTTCGAGGCCGAGGCGGCGCTGGGTTTCCTACGGGTAAAAAATGGTCGTTCATTCCCAAGCTTGATAGCAAACGCCCCCATTATCTGGTGGTGAACGCAGATGAAAGCGAACCTGGAACCTGCAAAGATCGAGAAATCATCCGCCATGAGCCCCAAAAATTAATTGAAGGAAGCTTGATTGCTGGCTTTGCCATTGGCGCAAAGCAGGGATACATCTATATCCGTGGTGAATTTATCAACGAAGCCCTTCGCTTGGAAGCTGCCATCGAAGAAGCCTATGAAGCTGGGCTCTTGGGTAAAAATGCTGCAGGGTCTGGTTGGGATTTTGATTTATCTGTCCACCGGGGAGCCGGCGCTTATATTTGTGGAGAAGAAACAGCGTTGCTGGAAAGCTTGGAAGGCCGAAAAGGCATGCCGCGCTTAAAGCCCCCCTTCCCTGCTGTGATCGGGTTGTATGGTTGCCCTACTATTATCAACAATGTGGAAACCATTGCGGTCGTACCTACCATTTTGCGCCGGGGACCAGGGTGGTTTGCAAGCATCGGAAGGCCTAACAACACAGGCACCAAGATTTATTCCATTTCAGGCCATGTTAACAAACCTTGCAACGTGGAAGATGCCATGAGCATCCCCTTGAAAGAGCTTTTAGAAAAGCACGCAGGCGGTGTGCGCGGCGGCTGGGACAATTTGCTGGCGGTGATCCCTGGAGGGTCTTCTGTACCTCTCATTCCCAAAACGGTGTGTGACACGGTTTTGATGGACTATGACAGCCTCCTTGAAGCCAAAACAGGTCTTGGCACCGCAGCCGTTATTGTGATGGATAAAAGCACAGATATTGTCGAGGCGATTGCCCGCCTATCTAAATTTTACATGCATGAGAGCTGTGGCCAATGTTCCCCCTGTCGCGAGGGAACAGGATGGATGTGGCGGATGTTGCTGCGCCTTGGAAAAGGCGAGGCAGTTTCTGAAGATATCGATTTGCTGGAAGAGGTGAGCCGACAAATTGAAGGACACACCATTTGCGCTTTAGGAGATGCTGCCGCCTGGCCTGTTCAAGGTTTAATCCGCCATTTTCGGCCAGAACTAGAACGTCGAATCAAGCGGCACGTGGGGGTTGCTTAAGATGCATCACAGCCCAAGCAACAGGTTTAAAAAGGAAGTGAGGAAGGACCATGCCTAAGCTTACGATTGATGGCTATGGGGTTGAGGTTCCAGAAGGATCCACCATTTTGCAAGCAGCTGAGCAGCTGAGCATTGAAATTCCCATCTTCTGTTATCACAGCCGCCTTTCCATTGCGGGAAATTGCCGGATGTGTCTGGTGGAAGTTGAAAAAACGTCCAAGCCTGTTGCCAGTTGCGCGATGCCGGTGAGTGAAGGCATGGTGGTGCATACCCAAAGCCCCATGGTTGAAAAAGCTCGCAAAGGCGCGCTGGAGTTTTTGCTGATCAACCACCCCTTGGATTGCCCTATTTGCGACCAGGGAGGTGAGTGTGACCTTCAAGACATCACCGTTTCTTACGGAAAAGACCGCAGTCGCTTTGGCTTTTATAAACGCGCCGTCCCGGATAAAAATTTAGGTCCCCTCGTTAAAACCTCGATGAACCGTTGCATTCACTGCACCCGCTGTGTACGGTTTTCCACCGAAGTAGCAGGCATTTCGGAAATGGGAGCCATCTATCGCGGTGAACACACGGAAATCACCAGTTATCTGGAACGTTCCCTCTCTTCAGAGCTGTCAGGCAACGTGATTGATTTGTGCCCTGTTGGAGCCCTCACCTCCAAACCCTACGCGTTTAAAGGGCGCTCTTGGGAGCTTACCAAAACAGAGTCCATCGATGTGATGGATGCAGTAGGCAGCAACATTAGGATTGACACCCGCGGGCGAGAAGTGATGCGTATCCTGCCACGGGTTCATGAAGCCATTAACGAGGAGTGGATCTCAGACAAAACGCGCTTTGCTTGCGATGGCCTGAAATATCAACGCCTCGACAAACCTTATATCCGGGATAAAAGCGGCTATCTGAAACCCTGCCACTGGGATGAGGCGTTTCAAGTGATTGCTTCCAAGCTCAAGCGACTTTCTGGCAATAAGGTCGCTGGTATTGTGGGAGATTTGGTCGACGCTGAGGCTATGGTTGTCTTTAAAGACCTGATGACAGGACTTGGAACACCCCACGTGGACTGCAGGCAAGATGGCGCGCAATTTTTGGCTGAGCCCAGGTGCAGCTATCTGTTTAATACGACGATTCAGGGGCTGGATCAGGCGGATTTCTTCCTTCTGGTGGGTACGAATCCACGGGTAGAAGCCCCCGTGCTGAATGCCCGTATCCGTAAAAATTATGTTGCAAAAGGAACCCACGTTGGGGTGATCGGGATGGAAACCCTCCTCACCTACCCTGCTACTTATTATGGAAACACACCGCAACTTCTGGAAAGCCTTGCAGCCGGTAAAGCAAGCCCCCTTAAGAAAGCTTTAGAGCAAGCGAAACATCCCGTGATGATTCTGGGAGCAGCCGCTTTTCAA
>JBOFKI010000020.1:0-1880 GCA_051657245.1 Alphaproteobacteria bacterium
AATCTCTCTTTTTGACCTATTTCCAAAACACGTTTGCCAAAATCAAGACTATACAACGCATCCTCCTTTCATGAGTTTATCTCAACCTGCTCTTGAAGAAGACTACAAAAAATAGAAAATTAATCCAACTAATCTTTAAGGGTCTAGACTAGCATAAACTTTAGAAATAGGTTTAAATGCTAGGATGAACAAGGGATTAAGCGATTATAAAATTAAAAAAATAATGAGGTGCTTTTGTGAGGATATCACAGCCTCTAAAACAGCTGTGTTGTTAGGTATTAATCGAAATACCATCAATCGATATTATGGTTTATTTCGCCTGAAAATAACTGCCTCCACAATGGATGAAGGCAGCCTATTTTCAGGCGAAATAGAATGTGATGAATCTTACTTCGGAGCTAAGCGTATTCGAGGCAAAAGAGGACGAGGAGCTGCTGGAAAAACCCCTGTTTTTGGGCTCTTGAAGCGCAACGGAAAAGTGTACGTTGAAGTTGTTCAAAACTGTTCCAAAGCGTCTCTCATGCCTATTATACAAGGAAAAATACTCGAAGATAGCACCGTCTACACCGATGGATGGAAAGCCTATGATGGCTTGATTCTCAATGGATACGATCACTACAGGGTTTTTCATTCAAGGGATGAATTCGCCAGAGGAAAGTGTCACGTGAATGGCATCGAAAGCTTTTGGAGTTTTGCGAAAAGACGGCCGGCAAAGTTCAACGGTTTAACGGATAAAAACTTCCTCTTGCACCTTAAGGAGTGCCAGTTTAGATTCAATTATAGGGATCAAAAAGACTTCCTCCAACATCTATGGAAAATGTGGAAATATTGATCCATGCTA
This sequence comes from Alphaproteobacteria bacterium, assembly GCA_051657245.1. Classification (GTDB taxonomy): domain Bacteria; phylum Pseudomonadota; class Alphaproteobacteria; order Holosporales; family JBOFFI01; genus JBOFFI01. The sequence continues at coordinate 842 of JBOFKI010000020.1, forward strand.
GTCTAGACCCATCTTTAAAATATAGCAAAATTATAAGGCTTTAGCTATAATTCGTTGATGAGTATGATGGCTTTGGGCCTAACAGGCTTCGCTTCTTAACCCTTGGGAAATACTATAGTATTTTCCTATATAGTTAATAGGCATTGTCCTATTATTTCTTGCAAGTTAGTTTGGCAATTTTGAAGAAGCGGTTTGAGTCTTGATTTCACCGTATGCCAACAACACTCAATCGGGTTCAGGTCCGGCGAATAAGTTGGCAAAAACAAGAGGTTGCACCCGGCGGATGCGATGAGTTTCCTTGTTTCTAAAGATTTATGAAACGCTGCGTTATCCATAATAAGCGTGCTTCCTTTTGGGATGTGGGGGAGCAAAACGTGCTCAAGCCAAGCGTTCAAAACTGCTGCATTGCATCCCCCTTGGAATGTCATCGGCGCTATAAATTGCCCCTGCATCCACCCACCAATCATGCTGTGCCGCTCACGCTTTTTACCGGGAATGTCAGCGTAAATTTTACAGCCTTTGATTGACCTTGCATACGGCCTAAAAAGGCGATTGTCGACGCCTGCTTCGTCAATATAAACCAATGTTTTCGGGTCAATTGCGGCTATTTTCTTTTTAAATTGGGTACGCTTTTCCTCGCAGCGCTCTGCATAAAGCGTGATCTTTTTTTTCGCGTAATGCCAAGCCTTTTGAGATGCTTCCAAACTTTAGAGGGGCTTAGACCTAGCGCTTTGCCAATCTCGTGAAGCGTGTGATCCCCATGCTCTTTCACATGGTGCACGAGCCTTTCAAGCGGTACTTTTGTTGGAAAATGGGTCCGTTTTTTAGCCACAAGCGTGCCAGATTTATGGCGCCGCAACCATCTGTAAACCGTGTCCTCACCAATGCCGAAAATTTTGGCTGCTTCCCTTTTACGACCACCTTGAGCAATAAAAGAGATGACCTTTTGACGCAGGTCTAACGAATATGCTTTTGCCATGAGGGAATATAAGCATAAATTATCTAAAATGTCTATTATTTTTAGGGTAAAATTCTATAG
>JBOFKI010000021.1:0-4554 GCA_051657245.1 Alphaproteobacteria bacterium
CGTGAAAACTGTCTGATATGCCATGTTTAAAGCTTTTCCAATCTCTTTCAAGGTATGATCGGGATTAGCTGAAACGTAGGCTTTCAGCTGCTCTACGTCCATTTTTTGATGAAAGGAGGTGCGCTTTTTGGGTTTCAAGTTTCCAGATGCGTGGAGCCGAAGCCAACGATGGATTGTCGCTCTGCCTATCTTGAAAAGGCTCGCCGCCTCGCTCTTCCCACCACCTTGTTTAATGAAACGAACCACTTTTTCCCTTAAATCCTGCGAATACGTTTTTCCCATAGAAACACAACCCTAGCCTTCAGATAAATAATCCTTTTAATTGTATCAAATATTTAGAGAATTACTATAGTCTAGACCCAAAGATATTTTCATAGGGTTGTCATTCCCGCAAAAGCGGGAATCTAGGTTTCAGCGCCTTTTTCAGGCAAACCTTCTCTAAGCCGCAGCCTTCAAGTTCTGGGGCATTTTTTAGGTTTTCCTGGATCCCCGCCTGCGCGGGGATGACAAGTGTGGTAATTTTGCAACTTAGGGAAGACAGGGCTGCAGAGGCGTTGAATCCTTCTTATCTCGAATACGATTCGTTCTAAAGTAAAAATAGTCACACTATTTCGCCTAAAAATAGGTTACCTTTATCCGTTGTAGAGGCAGCCGGCAAATATTTTAATTTTATAGTCGCTTCAACCCTTAGCAACCTAGCGCATTAAGAACTATTTAAGAATGCCATAAATGGGGTGCCATTTGCAGAGAGATTCAACTTCTGCTTTCGTTGCCAAGATTTTTGCTTCCAAATTTGGGTGATGGAAAGCTTCTAAAAGATTTGCTGTCCACGTTGCAATCTGCTTCCATTCAGCTTCTTGAAAGCCCCGAGTGGTTCCAGCCGGCGTTCCAAGGCGGATACCAGATGTTTGGGAAGGGGGAAGGGGGTCAAACGGCACAGAATTCGCGTTACAGGTGATGCCCGCTTGTTCTAAAAGATTTGCAGCCTGTTTGCCATTTAGCTGTTTATCAGTTACATTCACCAAGACATAGTGAATATCTGTTCCCCCAGTGATGAGAGAAAGTCCTCGCTCAGCCAAAGATTCTCCCAGTTGTCGGGCATATTGAACTACACGGGCACCGTAGGTTTTAAAAGCCGGTTGAAGGGCCTCCAAGAAGCATACAGCTTTTCCTGCAATAACGTGGGGGAGGGGGCCCCCTTGAAGGCCTGGAAAAATAGCGCTATTTAATTTTTTCCCCATGGTTTCATCTTGGGCGAGGATCATACCACCCCTTGGACCCCGAAGGGTTTTATGGGTGGTGGTGGTGACAACGTGGGCGTGGGGAAACGGGGATGAATGCACCCCAGCTGCAACCAACCCTGCAATGTGCGCCATGTCCACCAATAAATAAGCCCCCACAGCGTCGGCAATGCTTCGAAATCCTTGAAAATTGATTTTCCTAGGGTATGCAGAGGCCCCCGCAATGATCAGTTTAGGTTTGTGTTGGTGGGCAAGCTTTTCCACTTCTTCCAAGTCAATTAAATGGGTTTTGGGATCCACGTGATAGGGAACCACATTAAACCATTTCCCTGACAGATTAACCGACGAGCCGTGGGTAAGGTGTCCACCACAAGCCAAATCAAGGCTTAAGATCGTGTCGCCCGGTTGCAAAAGAGCCAAAAACACAGCCTGATTAGCCTGGGAACCGGAATGGGGTTGGACATTTGCATAAGCACATCCAAACAACTCACAAGCCCGCTGAATAGCCAGAGCTTCAACCCCATCAACATAGCGACAGCCTTCGTAATACCGCTTCCCTGGATAGCCTTCTGCATATTTATTGGTCAGCACAGAGCCTTGGGCCTCTAAAACCGCCTCAGAGACGATATTTTCCGAAGCGATCAGCTCAATTTGATGGTGTTGGCGTTCCAACTCTTGCTGCATCAAAACGGCTAAAACAGGGTCTTGCTGGCGTAAATGGGGAAGCATGCTTTGCATCATAAATATCCTTTCAGCTTCCGTCAGGAGAAGCCTTCTCTTGAGTATTGGTGCTAATTCCGCGCCTTAAAATCCGAAACCTGCTAAGACGTTTCCGATGGCTCTATCGTTCAAGCGCACCATATAGCGGGTTTTTAAAGACTGAACGTAGGCTTGAATGATGTCATTCTTCAACATATCCGCTGCTTTTTCTGAAAGCTCTTTTTTCTGCACTTCGACTTGATGTTGCGATGCTTGTTCTAATTTCAGCAATTTTAAGATGTAAGCCCCCTTTTCTCCAGGAACAACACGAAAAGAACCTATCGCCATTTCAAAGAGCGGTTCTTTCAAAACAGCAAGGTCTCCCTTCAAAGCCCCATCTGTTTTTTGCAGGTCTTGAAAATGAATCCAGGGTAGGGTTGTGAATGAAAGCTGCGGTGCCAATTCACGCGCGGCACTCAACTGATCAGCCAATGATACAGCCTCTTGGAAGGCAAGTTGATATTGGCGCAGCTCTTTCCACTTGTTCCAAACTGTTTCCTGAACTGCTTCAAAAGGTAGGGTTTTCTCAGGGGTAATGCCATCAACCCTCAACATAAAAGCAGTCTCATCCCCTGCCCATTCAAGGGGCAGATCTTCTTTTAATTCAGCCTCAAAAGCTTTTTTCAAAAAAGTCTCGCGAAATGACGGAGCTGTGGGAAGATTATTCGGCCAACGCGCCGTTTGCTGAAGCTCTCCCCTTGGGTTGATAGCGCCAATCACCTGTAATGGAACCCCAAATTTTTTCGCCACTTCTTCTAGGGTTTCCCCTGAAGCGAGGGCGTCATCTATTTGTTTTGAGGTTTTTTGAGCCATGGCTTTGTCTAAAAGCAAAACCGTTAGGGTACGTGTTTCTAGCTGGATAAAAGACTTGGCATATTTTTGATGGAACTCCCGAAGTGTTTTTTCATCAGGTTTTGCCTTGATAGCTTGCTGCGCAGCAGGGATCAACACATAAGCGCCCTGGCGTTTTTGAAGCTTCGCTTTGGACAAAAGCGTTGTCAACATATCTGGCACGTGCGTGGGGGCAAGGAGCGCTTCAACCAATTGCATCCGCTTGAGTTCTTTACGTAAATTACTCACGTAAACGCTTTCGCTTATTCTCTGGGAACGTAGAAATTCTTCGAACAGCGCTGGGTCTAAGACTCCTTGTTTATTGTGAAATAAAGGATTGGCGCGAATCGCTTCACGCACCTGGTCATCTGTTGCAACAAGGTGAAGACTATCTGCCTCTTGGTCTAAGAGCGACTGCTGGACCATCTGGGTTATAACGGCCGTGGGGAGACGAAGCTGCACCACATCTTCTATAGAAATCGGGCGCCCTAAAGACCGCTCAACAGCTTTAATTCTATAGGCTAACTGTTGCCTGAAATCCGACGAAGAAAGTTCAACATCTCCAACTTTTCCAAGCACATTTAAGCCACGATGGGAGTCAAAAATATCATTCATACCCGCAAAAACAGCAAGGCCTACAGCAAGCAATCCAAGAATAATTTTAGCAGGCCAGGTGCTTGCTAAATGTCGAAAGCGCTCTAAAATCATATTAAAAACTTCTTCTTTCTTGAATCTTTAAATCTTATCCCTCGTTTATAATAGATCTTTAACCCGAAAACAAGCGAATCTGCGCAATTTTTTGAAAAAAATAATTCCTAAAATTTAATTTTCTGGGCAATAAATTCGACCATTATGAAATATTTTATACCTTGCTAGAATACCCATTGCCTTGAGTTGAAAAAAGAAATGTTATAGCTAAAACCTTATAAATTTTGCTACATTTTTAAACAGATTTTTGATGCTGCATTGGAGGTTTTGTCTGGTGGCTTTGGCTTCTCGCCCACTTCTTCTCGATGGGATTCAAATCTGGAGAATAGGGTTCATCTTACGCTAGCATGATTCTAATCTTTTGACGACAGTATTTAAGCAGCAAAATTCACATAAGGCCTTTCACCAGGATTTCTAAAGAGCGCTTGTTTATCCGAGGGACAGCGGGTTGATGTGAAACGCTTCTCCAAAAAGAAGCATTTGTTAAGTCTTGAAAAAAAATGAGGAGCCACTAAAATTTCCTAGATTTTTCGACAAAAAAGGAAAGAAAAATGGTTCCTCTGGTAGAGATATTCTGCTTAATAGATGATTTTTGCAAGCATTTTCAAAAGCTCTTAGCTCAAAGAGCTCTTCCAAGACTACACAACAAAAGAAAACGTGTCTCCACCATGACCCTTTCTGAAGTCATGACGATTCTTGTTTTATTCCTTCAAAGACTTTTATCTGGATTGTGTTCAAAACTCGCTAAGCCAAGATTTTCCGAAGCTTGTCGGTTACAATCGGTTTCTTGAGCTGATGCAACATGCAGTGATTCCTCTGGTTGCGCTCCTCAACTGTTGCAAAGGAACCAAGACAGGAAAATATTACGTGGATTCAACAAAACTGGCGGTCTGTCATAACCTGCGCATCAAGAGACATAAGGTTTTTAAAAACATTGCAAAGCTCGGCAAAACCTCAACAGGGTGGTTTTTTGGTTTCAAATTACATTTAGTTCTCAATGATCAAGGAGAGATTA
>JBOFKI010000022.1:0-1218 GCA_051657245.1 Alphaproteobacteria bacterium
TTTTTTTATGGCCTGATAGAGCGTCTGACGACTGATATGGAACTCCCTAGCTACTTTGGATTTAGGGAGGCCTAATTTCAGGCGATCCTGCAATTGGATCACCTGTTCTGGGCTTAAGGTTTTCTTGCGACCTTTATAAACACCGCGCTTCTTTGCAAGCTCAATGCCTTCGCGCTGACGCTCTTTGATCAGAGCCCGTTCAAACTCCGCAAAAGCACCCATCACCGAAAGCAACAACGTCGCCATGGGAGAATCTTCCCCCGTAAAGGTAAGGCCCTCTTTGGCAAAATGGAGTGTCACTTGTTTAGTCGTGATATCAGTAACCAAGCGCCGTAGCTCATCTAAATTTCGAGCCAATCGATCCATGCTATGCACGACCACGATATCTCCATCCCGCACGTAATCCAGCAACGCCCGGAGTTGTGGCCGATGGGAATCCTTTCCGGAAGCGTGATCTGTAAAGACCTTATCCAACCTCTGATCCGCCAACTGACGCGTTGGATTTTGATCCGCACTGCTGACCCTAATGTACCCGATTCGTTTAGACATGTTCCTCTTTTAATTTTTTCTGAAATAATGCATCGGATAGATCCGGACACATCTTGTCGCAATAAAACTTGATAGGGAAAAAATGTTCCCATTCCGCTCGTTAAAGGAGCCGTTCTAACCTTCATATACAATCGATCAGATTGGGTTTATCGCCTGATAAAGTCAAGAGCAACACTCACTTTATCAGCACGATACAAATCCCTTGAGTCGTTGGCTTAAGATTTCTTTTAGAGCCTGTGGCTTTGCGCAGAAACATTCTGACGTTCTTTATAAAAAGGTCTTCTAAATCTCATATTTTTTTTGATCCTTCGTCCGCAGTAACGTCAGCTCAAAGGCTAAAAATCAATGCCTTTAAGAGATGAGACGCCGCCAGATTTTCTAAGAATTTACCAACAGCACGATGGCAAACCCCTAAGATTTTCGCTAGACGGCTAAAAGTTAAGCGCATAAGATCTTTCCGGATAGGATCAAACGCGTTTATGAAACGTAGAAGGTCTATTGTAGCTAGAACGGTTTAATTTCGCAGCAGTAACGAAGTCGTGAAGAGGGGCTCCCATGTCTGATCTACGCATGCAACTTAAGAAAAAACTGCTTGAGCACAATATGAAAGCCAGCACATTAGAAAAAAAAGCAGGCATTCGGCCAAGTTCACTTCAAAATATCCTGCAA
>JBOFKI010000023.1:0-6632 GCA_051657245.1 Alphaproteobacteria bacterium
GAAAATGCCTTCTTGCATCTTAAACGATGGAGAGGAATAGCCACGCGGGTACGCTAAAAATACTTCCTCCTTCCTTGCGGCAACCCACATTCGTTGCCTTGCGCTTTGGCTTAATATCTCTTGACGACACTATCTAGATGGTCGTCGTTTGAGGGGCTAAGACTAGAGCAACATAAAATGATGATAACCATGGGTCTTTAAACAATTTTTTGATATCAGATTGAAGCTTTCGCCGGATAGACTTTGCCTCTTGCCCCTTTGCGCTCGATTGGGTTGAGGTCAGGCGAATAGGGTGGTTTAAGTAAAGCAAGGTATGGCCTGCCTCGAAAAATTGCTGTTTCATGGAAGCTCCTTTATGAAACGGCATCATAGTCCATCACCCCCGCGCCTTTTCTTCTTGTCATCCCCGCGGCGGCGGGGATCCAGGAAAACTCCATAAACATGACGCTCCAGTAGAGATTTCAGGTGATAAGATTATCTAGATCCCCCGCCTCCGCGGGGGATGACAAATAAGGGGGGCGGGGGTGACAAGAAGAAAAGGGTCTGACTTACTAAAAAAAGATTAATCCGATGCTTTTTTACCTTTTTTAAAATTTTTTCACGTTACAATTAACCTGTTGAATAAACTCATAAAAGGAAAAAAATATGCAAGCCATACTCAATTTTCGAGCACTTTTAGCGCTCTCTTTTCTAGCATTTTCAGCTACTTGATACGGTTTCTATGCAAACTAATGAGGCTATTGCATTCAATCGAAATGGCCAACCCATTGAAAATGAAGATCTCAAAAAATTAATCCCCACGTTACAACACACCCTTCAATTCATTGATTTTGGCAATACCAAAATTGGAGATGAAGGCATCCAGGCGCTCGCCGAAAAATTGCCATCTTTACCCAATCTTCAACACGTTAATTTGGTGGGTATTCATCTTGGGCCAAAAGGTATTTTAGCTTTACGAAGTAATCTTCCTTTGACAACCGTAGAAAAATTAGACGTTGATACAGAATTTCACGAACAGCTCAAAAATCTTTGGAATGTTCGTGGAAAAGAGATTCAGTTAGAGCCTAAGTATTTAGATAATTTTTCTGATTAGTTTTGCTCAAACTAGAGAAACCTCTCCCCTTGTGGGAGAGGTTTCTCCAAAGGGGAGAGCCGATGCGTTTTTGCCTCGCCTTGCTTTTAGGCATTATTCGTCTTTAACATCACGAAATAGAGAATCTAGCAGTCCGCCGCCTGATTTCTGGGTTTCTCCTCCTTCAGGTGGGAATTCGGGGGGAGGTGTGTCTTCAATCAACTCATCCAAAATGCCGCCCTGTTGAGGTTGCTCTTCTTGTGTAAAGCCCTCTTCTATCCCTGAAAACGATTCAAAAAATTGAATGGGGCTGTCTTTGAAGGCGTTTTCCATAAATGCTTTCCAGAGGTAATTTGAGGGCCCTCCTCCTCGAGTATAGGTCATCGGCTTTGCGCTATCAATGCCGCTCCACACGCCCGTTACCAACTCTGGGGTAAACCCTACCAACCAAAGGTCTTTATAGGCTTGGGAGGTTCCCGTTTTTCCTGCAGCGGGTCTTGGAAGGGTTGCAGAGCGCCCCGTTCCGCCTTGGAGAACAGCCTGCATAATATCCGTCATCTGTTGTGCAACACCCTTTGAAAAAAGTGGGGTGGGGGTTTCCTGCCATCGATAAAGAATCTTTCCCGTTTGCTTGTCTTTGACCTGTAAAATCCCGTGGGGGCGCACCTGCAACCCAAGCCGGGCCACGGTTGCAAATGCTCCAGTCAGCTCTAATAAAGTCACCTCACCGCTTCCCAAGGAAATGGTCAAATCGGAGGGAAGTTTAGATGTAATCCCCAAACGCTGCGCTGTGTTACGGATTGCATCTACTCCCACTGCCATGGCAAGGCGCACAGAAACAGCGTTAACCGATTTTGCGAAAGCTTCCCGGAAGGTGATTTCTCCCTTCGTGCGGTGCAGGTAGTTTGAAGGGCTCCATTTTCCAATCCGGATGGGACTGTCGTCGATTAGGGTATCCGGCGTCCACCCTTTGTTAAGAGCCTCCAGAAAAACGAAGAACTTAAAGGCAGAACCTGGTTGGCGCAGAGCCTGGGTCACCCGATTGTATTTTGTTTTCTGATAGCTGAGCCCTCCCAGCATAGCTTTAACAGCACCGTCAGGAGTCATGGAAACCAACGCCATTTGGCCTGTTTTCCATTTTTTCCCCACCCCTTCTATCGCTTCTTGCGCTTTTTCTTCTGCCAATTGTTGAAGTCGTCCGTCAAGGGTTGTCATCACTTCCACGTCTCTATCTTGGATATCCACCCAGTGGGGGAGCGTGTCCACGATCCAATCGGTGAAATAGCGTACAGAGCTGCCCCCAGGAGTTTCTGGTGGTGGGGTTGCCAACACAATAGCGGCTTCCATGGCTTGCTTGGAAATAAAACCAGCGTCCACCATGGATTTCAGCACCTGGGTCGCACGTCCTTCTGAAAGGGCCGCATTTTGCGCCGGCGAATATCGGGAGGGCGCTTTGAGAAGGCCCGCTAGCACTGCCGCCTCATAAAGGCTTAGGTCTTTGGCAGACCTTAAAAAATAGCGCTCTGAAGCCCCATCAATGCCATAGGTGCCGCTTCCAAAATAAACCCGGTTGAGGTACATGGTCAAAATTTGATTTTTGGTAAAACGGCGCTCCAACCACAACGCCAAAATGGCTTCTTGAATTTTTCGCCTGAGGGTGCGGTCTTGCTGTCCGTACAATTTTTTGGAGAATAAGAAATTTTTGGCAAGCTGCTGGGTGATGGTGCTTCCCCCTTGAACCGTGGCACCTGCGCGGTAATTAGTCCAAATCGCGCGAGCCAAACCCAGCACATCAATCCCAAAATGGTGATAGAATCGGCGATCTTCAATCGCAAGAAACGCTTGAATCACGTGGGGGGGGAGCTTTTCTGCTGGCACTGGCCTTCCATACAAATCGCCATAGGTCGCCAACACAGCCCCGTTTTGGTCTAAAAGGGTGATGCTGGGCCTGCGAGGCATCAGCTGAAGCTCTTGGATATCGGGAAGATCATAGCTAAACCAGAGCAGGGCGCCGCTTGCCAGGATACTTCCCCAAATAAGGCAAATAAAAGCCCATTTCGCAACAAACCAACCAGAGCGCTTTTTCTTCTTTCTCCGGGGAGGTTTTGATGGACGACTCCCCTCAGGGACATGCTTTCCCTTTTTTTTCTTGAGCCCCTTAGGCTGTTCAGAAGAAGAAATAGAGGGACGGTCCCCCGGTTTTAAAAAGGAGATAAAACCTTCAGCAGCGCCCATAACCTTCTCGTGCCACATTCAAGGCTTTCTCAAAAATTTTTTCTTCCCCCAGTTTTTTATGGGCATATAAACGGAACCAGCGTGCATAAAAAGAAGGATTAACCTGTAACTCATCCATCAGTTGGTCCGGTTCAACCCATTCATAGGCACGCACTTCCTCTGTTGCAGGAGATATAAGCCCCTCGTAGATTCCTGTCAACAAATGGGTGTATTCATGCTCTTGCATGCCATCTCCAAGATTGAGGTGGTAGGAAATCACCCCAAGGGAACGCAGTGGTTCTACCTCTTGAACCCCAAGCTCTTCTTTTAAGCGACGCCTTGCAGCTTGAATGAGGGGCTCTTCGGGACGTGGGTGTCCACAACAAGCATTTGCCCACAAATTAGGCGAATGATATTTAGAAGAAGCACGTCGCTGGATTAACATTCTCCCTTGAAGATCAAACAAAAAAACTGAAAAAGCCCGATGTAATAAACCCGTTTCATGGGCCTTTCGTTTTTCAACCTGACCTAAGGGGTTATCTTCAGCGTCCACCAAAATAACATATTCACAAGCTAATGAAATGGTAGCAGATGGTTCAAGCATCAAGGTTAACAACTTTCAAGGCATTGCTTTGGATAAATTCACGCCGCGGTTCTACTACGTCTCCCATCAACACAGAAAAAACTTCATTAGCCTCGTCCGCATGGTGGATTTTTACCTGTAGCAAGGTACGAGCTTCAGGATCAAGGGTTGTCTCCCATAACTGCCCCGCCAACATTTCTCCAAGACCTTTATACCTTTGGATATAGAGCCCCTTACGCCCCTGCTCCATAACAAAATCCCACAAATCAAGGGGCCCACGAATAGCACGTTTGACATCTTTAAAAGAGAGAACAGGCAATTCATCTGTCCCATACATCTCCAGGCAGGCTTCTGCAGATTGGCTCATTTGATGGACTTCAGAAATCCGCAAGAGGGGTGCATCGATAATATAATCTTCTTGAACACCTCTCAAGCTCCGCTGAATCCGGATCTCATCTGGACGGTTTCCGGAAACGGCTTTCCAACAATTTTCACCTTCTTTCGCCAGGGTATTTAAGCGGTTGATGATGCGCTCCCCCATCGCCAGAGGGTTTTCTAAAAACGGTTCCAACGCGCAAGTCTGCATGACAATGGCTTGCTCTAGAATGAAGGAGCTGCCAACGCGACGCCCTGGGGTTTCACACAGCCGCTTGAATTGCCCTGCTTGTTTAATCCAGTGGTGCAGGTCGGCGCCTGCAAGCTGCGCTCCGGATGCGAGGGTCAAGCGCAACCCCTCAAGGCCTGCTTGGATCAAAAAATCTTCCAAGGCACCTTCATTTTTCAAATAAATAATAGAAGAGCCCCGCTTCACGCCATAAAGCGGAGGCTGAGCGATATAAAGATAGCCTCGCTCAATAAGGGGGCGCATATGGCGAAAGAAAAACGTTAGAAGCAGGGTGCGGATATGGCTTCCGTCCACATCGGCGTCTGTCATCAAAATAATCTTATGGTAACGGACCTTGTCTGGATCGAAATCATCTGGTCCAATCCCCGTTCCCAAAGCAGAGATGAGGGTCCCAATTTCAGCGGAGCTTAACATTTTATCAAACCGGGCACGCTCTACGTTCAAAACCTTCCCCCGGAGTGGCAAAATAGCTTGGAACATGCGGTTTCGGCCTTGTTTCGCTGTTCCGCCCGCGCTGTCTCCCTCGACGATAAAAATTTCGCTGGCCGCTGGCGCTTTCTCTGTGCAATCCGCTAATTTTCCGGGTAGGGAAGCAATGTCAAGAGCACTTTTGCGTCGGGTTAGCTCCCGGGCTTTTCTAGCAGCTTCCCTTGCATGGGCTGCCTCCATCACCCTGGAGACGATTTTTTTACCCTCCTGGGGGTGTTCTTCAAGCCATTGCTCCAAGCGCTCTGTCACAACACCTTCCACCACAGGGCGAACCTCGGAGGAAACCAGTTTGTCTTTCGTTTGGGAAGAGAATTTAGGGTCTGGCACTTTCACCGACAAGACACACGTAAGCCCTTCACGAATATCGTCCCCTGTCAGGGTAATCTTATCTTTCTTAACGGTGGGGAGTGTGTGAGCGTAGGCATTGATCACCCGGGTCAAGCCTGCCCGAAACCCCGCCAGGTGCGTACCTCCATCCCGCTGGGGAATGTTATTGGTAAAGCACAGCATGGTTTCGTGGTAGCTATCCGTCCATTCCATCGCAACGTCTACGATCATATCATCCTTCGAACCGCACATTGTTATGGGCGGATGATGGAGGGGAGATTTGCTGCGATCCAGGTATCGGACAAATGACTCAATGCCTCCTTCATAGTTCATCACCACTTCATGGGGCTCCACCCCACGTTCATCTCGAAGCACAAGGGTTACCTTGGGGTTCAAAAATGCGAGCTCCCGAAGGCGATGTTCAAGGGTTGAAAAGACGAATTGAATTTGGGAGAAAGTCTCCTCAGATGGCTTGAATCGAATTTCTGTGCCCGTTTGGCCATCTGGGGAAGAGCCTTGCTGTATCAACGGTTCCACCGCATTGCCGTGCACAAAGCGCATAAAATGGATTTTTCCATTGCGCCAAATCTTCAATTCTAAAAAGGAAGAAAGTGCATTAACAACCGAAACACCAACCCCATGCAATCCGCCCGAAACTTTGTAAGAGTTTTGGTCAAATTTTCCACCCGCGTGGAGCTGCGTCATAATCACCTCTGCAGCAGAGATACCTTCTTCAGCGTGGATGTCTGTAGGAATGCCGCGTCCGTTATCACGAATGGTTACAGAGCCATCCCCGTTGAGGCAAACCCAAACACGGTTACAGTGCCCTGCAAGGGATTCGTCAATGGCATTATCCACAACCTCATAGACCATATGGTGAAGGCCTGAGCCATCATCCGTATCACCGATATACATCCCCGGTCTTTTGCGGACCGCATCAAGCCCTTTTAAAACTTTGATGGAATGCGCACCATAGTCTTCACCAGCTGGGGTTACATTATCTGGAATCGGACCAACGGGGGTGTGGGATGTGTTCATGAATCCATCACTTCTTTCTGTTTTCTAAATTTTGCGCATCACAAATAGCCACCCATCCTCTCAAAAATGAGCATTCTTTTCAATCTTAAAAATTTTAACGAAAAAGTGCCTCAGGCAAGCAGAGCTGCAACAAAAAAAAATTGAAAGAGCCAGAAAGCCGTCAGCTTGCATATCCTCCAGGGGCCTGCACTGCAGGTGGGTGCCGTATACTCCCGTCCGCAGACAGAAACAGGGACAGCTCCCTAAAGGGACTTATTGGCCTCAGAGATCATAGGAGCCCATCG
>JBOFKI010000024.1:0-5782 GCA_051657245.1 Alphaproteobacteria bacterium
ATTTGGGTCTTTCCTGCGCCTTTTTTTTCTTGTCATCCCCGTGGCCTTTTGTCATTTGCGTCCCTCTTTGTCATCCCCGCGCAGGCGGGGATCCAGGAAAAACCCCACAAACATGACGCTTCAGTAGAGGTTCCAGGTGGTAGGATTGTCTAAGTGCTGTCGTCTAGATTCCCGCTTTTGCGGGAATGATAAGATTACGAAGAACTGCTCCCCATATCTACAGCAAAAAAAGTCCTCTGTCATTCCCGCGTCGGCGGGAATCTAGCAACATACAAGAGATGGACCCCTACCCCAGCTTTCCCATCAACGCGGCCACATCCCCCATGCGATTTGAAAAACCCCATTCGTTGTCATACCAGCTCAAAACCCTGCAAAAAAACCCGTCAACGACTTGGGTTTGGGTGGTGTCAAAAATAGAGCTGGCCGGGTTATGGTTAAAATCCGTTGAAACCAGGGGAAGCGCGTTGATGGCCAAAATGCCAGCGAGTTCTCCTGCGGCGGCTTCTTCAAGGTGCCTATTGAGTTGTGAAGGTGTTGTGGGACGAGAAGCAACGAACGTGAGGTCTACCAAAGACACATTGGGAACCGGCACGCGAATGGCTGTGCCGTCTAACTTCCCCTGAAGTTCTGGAATCACCAGCCCCACGGCCTTTGCTGCCCCTGTGGTGGAGGGGATCATGGAAAGCGCTGCGGCCCGTGCCCGGCGCGGATCAGGGTGATGCATATCGACCAAGCTCTGATCTCCTGTATAAGCATGAATCGTCGTCATATAACCGTGCACCAGCCCCACGGTTCTTTGCAAGACCGACGCAACGGGCGCCAAGCAATTGGTGGTGCACGACGCATTGGAAACAAGGCGATCGGTGGGCTTGAGGGTTTGATGGTTCACCCCAAACACAACGGTTTTATCCACATTTTCTGCTGGGGCGGAAATGAGCACTTTTTTGGCCCCTGCCCGCAGGTGTGCTTCCGCTTTTTCTCGGCTGGTAAAACGACCCGAACATTCTAAAACGACATCAATCTTGGCGTCTCCCCAGGGAAGCTTCTCTGGGTTTGGCTCTGACACGATCTTGATTTTGTGGGACGGCGTTTGGAGGTAGGTTACCGCGCCTTCTTTGTGAAGGCTGGCGGTCAACGGCAGGGCCCCGTGAACAGAATCATATTGAAAAAGGTGCAGGCTGCTTTCAGGAGACCCCAAATCATTCAGGGCAACCACTTCAATTTCCTGGTGCTGCTTTTCTAAAAGCGCTCGTAAGACCAACCGGCCGATGCGCCCAAAGCCGTTGATGGCAACGCGAACTGACATCCGTTTTCTCTCCGTTTTTTTTCTTAAATCCCTGTGGGACTATAACGAAACGTAGATCAGTTGGCCAGTCCGCTTTACCAAATTTTCTCAAAGCCCTTTCTTGAGCGAATCCAAGTAATTTTTAAGGGAAGCTACCAGGTTGGGCGCCAGGTTTTCCGCTTTCAGGTCATCGTGAAATTTTTGGAGCAAGCCAAGAGATTCTGGGGTTGGGTTGTTTCTGAAGCCAGGCTCATAAGAATCAAAAATTTTGCTTACATCTATCTTTTTTGCTTGGATGCCTTGGAAACAATGTCCTAAAAACGTCTCAAGGTCTTGATGCCAAACGGGGCTTTTTTTCTTTGAATAATACACTTCAGAAGGCATGATGTTTTCAATGTTTTGAAAAATGGTCTTCAACCCGGCAGGAGATATCCAGTCTGTGTACTTATGTGTTTCAGCCAGCCAATTTAGAACTGAAAGATGGACGAAATTACCTCTAAGGACTGCACCTACAACATCCTTTAAAGTAATCGTCTTATCCCCCAGCATCTTTTCAACAATTGATAAAGATAGTTCGCGTTTGTCAGCATTTCCATCATAAACGCTAGAGTGGTTTTGGTGGCTATTATAAAAAAGAGTAAACAATAAACCGTCATAAGATTCTTTAGGAACGTCATGTCTTTTAAGCACGTCTAGAATCTGTTTCATCATGTCAATATTTGTTTCTTTCAAATTATCAACAAATTCTTTTATTCTTTTTGTATTTAAGGTTCGCTTTTCTGAAGCGTTTAAAAGCTGCACCAGCAAATCCCATTTTTTATTTCTAAACAGATCATCTAAAAGGGTGGTGGCGGAAGATCCCATAAAGCTATGATGCTCATCTAAAGCGGTGTCAAAGGCATCTGGATAGGTTTTCACGAAATTGATAAGCTCTTGGGTGTTGTTTGTCTCCACCCAAGACTTCACAACCTGAGCCTTGGGGCGATAGCTTACAGCGCCAGGGTTTTCTTTTTCAAAGGTTTGAAGGGCTTTGGGTGCTTCCAATTGGCCTTTAAATTTGAATTCGTTGAGACCTTGTTTGAAAGCTGGCACCAAGGCTTGTTTCACAAACGCAACCAGCTGAGCTTTATAAGCTTGCTTTTGTTCTGGAGTTCTTGGATCATTGAGATCATAAACATAGGTTGTAAAATTATACCCCTTCGAAACAATGTCTGAAAAAGGCAAGAAGCGCAGCTGAATAAAATTGGCATTGGGGCGTGGTTCGCCCTTCTCTTTTTCCGTCATTTGCGCCTTGCCCAAAACCTCTTTTTCGAAAAAGTAAGGGTCCTGGCGCAGCTGATAGAGGATGTTAGACGGGGCAAAAAGCTCTTTCTTTCCTTCCGGAACAGCCTGGTGTAAAGGTCGGTTGCCATCGGAAACATAAGCGACTTGGTCAATCACCGCAGGGTCCACAAACATTTGAAGCAAACGACCATTTTTGGGCGTGAGGCCTGCTTGGCTCATTTCACGATAGTGATTTTTCAGGTTTTCTATGGCTTCTTTTGAAATGCCAAGGGAGCGAAACGCAGATTCAAGTGCGTCTGCCCCGCCTGAAAATGTGTGGGAAAAATCTGTAAGCCAATAGCGCAGGGTGTATTCAAGATCTACGTTATTATTGAAGAAAAGCCCTGGATTTACAGATAACATCACATTTCTATACTGATCATATTGATAGTTCCTGCCTTTGCTATCGGCATACTCAAAGAGATGTTGGAGTGTATAGATGTCTTGTTTCACAAACCCTTCGTCCCAAATGCCCCCTACATTGACGGCTTCAGGATTTCCTGAAAGCTCTGCTCGAAGCACGCTTAAAACATCATGGAAGAACGCGTTGATATGGTTCAAGGCATGGTACAAGACATAATCTTTTTTATGTTTTTGTTCTTCTTCAAGCACCTTTTTAATTTGGGACGCCATCTTCCCATCAATTCTATCAAAAAAATTGAGCTGTCGGTGATTGAGGGAATCCCCCTTATCTTTTTCTGGAATTCCATCCATAGCATATTCTTCTAGGAAATCTTTAAGAACAGTTTGAAAGTTGAGCTGGTTTATATCCAGATATTTTCTCTTTTTTTCAAGGGTTGCCATTAATAAGCGCATGTGAGCTTCACTTGCAGTGAAGGGAAGATTTTCTGGGCTTGAGGTGTTCTGGTTGCGATGAATTAAGCGGTCTTTACCTGTTTCTTCATCTTTGACTAGGGTGTATTGCTCCCCCGTTCCACCTTTAATGCCAAGATCTGTTTGCTGGTTCGATGAAGGTTCCTTCCCAAATTTTTGGTTAAGGGAATCTGTCAATTCTTTTTTACGAAGCAGGTCCGCCTCCATGGGCTTGCCCTGTAGCCAACGCAGCCAACTGATTTTGTTTTCTTCCTTTTTCTTATTTTCATGCTCTCGAAGCATTTCCTGAAAGGGACCAAAAAGTTTTATCTCATAATCTGTTGTTGGCGTGATGGAAAATTCTTTATGACTTGGGTCAAAAGCAAAAATATTTTGATTGGTTGCATCAATGCGGATAGGTGTTTTCTCTGTAACAGCCTTGTAAACAGCTTTGATGGGCACTAAGGCAAAAGCAACAGATTCCCCACCCCCGTGAAGCTTTTTCCCGTTTTTAGCAGCTTCCATCAAGGCCTGGGCTGTGATTGGGGAAACTTCTTTAAAAAAGAGCCGGTAATCAACCTTAAAATCCCCCAAAGCTTTGTGGTCTGTTTGGCTGGTGTGAGAGATGGAATTTCTTATGGATAAATTTTCAAAATTTTTACCCAAATCTTCTGCAGTGAATTTAAACACATAGCCCATCTCTTCCATGGTTTCACGAACCGCCGCATCAGGAAAACTTTCTCCTGAATCTACAAACCCACCTGGGTTTGCAAAGGAACCCGCTTCGTTACCAAACTTCCGCATCCCTAAAATGGTGCAATATTCACGAGGGCTTTGGGGGCAAGGTGTATATAAGAAAATTCCCGCAGCCTTCTTTTTTGTTTTAGCTTTTTCCTCTTGCCCTTCTACTGCGTATAAAGCGTCTGCATTTAAAAGACCCAGGGACAGAATCCATAAGTGAAATTTGGAGGTATGAAATTTTGACATGTTTTTTCTCTCATAAATAGATTTAATTACAAACACTTATCATAATAACCTTCAACTTGTTAATATTTTTTTGACAGAAAGGGTGATGGATGAATTTAATTAAAACTTAAGCTTTTTAGCTAATGCATTTTCATTGTAAAAGCTTTGTAATTTTTGATGAAAAAAAACTCCCTAGACAAATGGCGCTTTTTTTTCTAAGGTTCTGTTCTAGAAGGTGTTTATGGCCTCTCGCCCGGATAGCTCAGTTGGTAGAGCAATGGACTGAAAATCCATGTGTCACTGGTTCAATTCCAGTTCCGGGCACCATAGCTTTTCATCAAAATTTTTTCATGGGCTTTTGTTTTTTTTGGCTTGCCTGTATCTAATTTTTTTATCGTTGACAGCAAATCAGTCTTACCCGCACCTAAAATTAATTCATGAGAACCATATATCAATCTTCCAAACACGTTAACTTCGGTTTTAGCATGACCTCCTGTTTTGATGCTTGAATTAGCGTAATTGAGCGCCCCGCCGTTAACTAATCTCACATTTAACATTTCCGCGTAGGTTTTATCTAACACGAGAGAATTCGCTTCTCCCGTAACATTTACATCAATTGTTTTGATACTGGAATCAACTAATTTGCAGGGTTGATTAGCAAGAAAATAAAATTTCCCATTAAAATGATTTTCAAATTGTGCAACGATAGGAAAAGTCGTAGCGATTAATTCAACTTCATCAACAGAATTTGGCAAATAAACATGAAAAATGGCATTGGCAGCCTCTTTTTCTTCAATTTCAACACGATCAGATGCTATAAGTTGTTGTTGCTCAACCGTTAGAGCACGAGCTTGCTTAGAAAAAGGGCCAAATGAAGCACTTCTGTAAAGCATAGATGTTTTGTCTGAACTATTTTTCAGCTTGATATCGCTTGCGTCCATGTTTAAACGGCTTTTTTGGGAGATGGGTTTATAGTAGGTCAGATTGATGAATCTAGCCAATTCATCAGAGATACCCTCGTATTCCAACTGTAGATTTTCTGAAGATTTTATCTGAATTTTGCCAAAAAGTCCTTGAATTTTAATTTTTTTAGGCTTGAGGGGGCAATTCTTTTTTTTTGAAAATTCAAGAAGTGATGATTCGCTGCTGATAAGGGGTGGGATTATTGGTGCTGCTATACAGGATGAAACGAAAAAAACAAATAGAAAAAAAAAAAAATTCAAATAACCTTTCTTCATATTCCAAAACCTTCTGAAAAAAATAAATCTATTCAAATGATTATTGCACAAAAATTAACAATTTTTGATTAAATTTTCAAAAAATTCACTTGAAAAATTAAATAACATGATTTTTTCAAAAAAAGTTCACACCTGTTTTAAAAATATGTTATAAGGG
>JBOFKI010000025.1:0-1159 GCA_051657245.1 Alphaproteobacteria bacterium
CGTGAAAACTGTCTGATATGCCATGTTTAAAGCTTTTCCAATCTCTTTCAAGGTATGATCGGGATTAGCTGAAACGTAGGCTTTCAGCTGCTCTACGTCCATTTTTTGATGAAAGGAGGTGCGCTTTTTGGGTTTCAAGCTTCCAGATGCGTGGAGCCGAAGCCAACGATGGATTGTCGCTCTGCCTATCTTAAAAAGGCTCGCCGCCTCGCTCTTCCCACCACCCTGTTTAATGAAACGAACCACTTTTTCCCTTAAATCCTGCGAATACGTTTTTCCCATAGAAACACAACCCTAGCCTTCAGATAAATAATCCTTTTAATTGTATCAGATATTTGGAGAATTACTATACCGCCTGCGCCTGAGGTCTAATCTGATCCTTGAACATGAAGGCGGCGAAATCCGTACAGGAGATGCTTACAAACAAGGCCTTACATCGTTAGAGCGCGCTCGGCTCAGTCAAACAGACGTCATCACGTCGATTTGGATCTTCCATGAGCCTGGCCATCCAGAGCCCTGGATTATTGTGATGGATTGCAAGCCATCCAAGTATAGCGTTTTGGATTATGGGCTCAGGTGGGGCATCGAGTGCCTGTTCTCTGATTTCAAGTCACGAGGTTTCTCCACAGCTCAAACACGCAGACCGCATCGAGCGTCTCATCCTTGTCCTCACCATCGCTCTCTATTGGGCAGTCTCAACGGGCATGCGCCCTTTAGAAAAAAAAAGACGAAAACGCCCAGAAAAATCTATAGATCTATGATTTCCCTCTTTAAAAGAGGCCTACGCTTTATCCTCAATGCTGCTCTCTCAGCACAGTACATCCCTAAACGCTGGACTTATAAAAATTCCGTCAGGTAGTGAGGTCTTCAGCATCCCAAAGCGTGCCCCGAGGCACGTACAGTCTTCCAGCAAAAGCTTGAGCAGGTCAAAAAAATCGGCAAAACCATCATCTTCATCGATGAAAGCGGCTTTGCCGTGGATATGCCGCGTACTCATGGGTATGCGAAGCGGGGAAAGCACTGTTTTGGCCCGCATGATTGGGGCGCTAAAGGGCGTGTGAATGTCATTGGAGCCCTGTTGGGCGCTATGCTCCTTACAGTCTGTCTGTTTGAAAGCACCCTCAACACGGCCATTTTTGATGCTTGGGTGACACGAGAT
>JBOFKI010000026.1:0-2430 GCA_051657245.1 Alphaproteobacteria bacterium
TGGGTATTTGTAAAATGGTAACCGCACCCAAGGCAGCGATACCTTTGTTTCCCCCGCATTTTGCCACTTTTTCGATAGTCTAATGAACTGCAGCGTCGACAATGCATCAATTTCTCCCTCTTTTTTCAATAACTCCGTAAAGGAAATTATGACAAAAATACTATGTTTTATAAACAATGCCAAAATTTTAAGGAGAATTTTTTTAAATTTTCCATGGGGTTACGAACGCGGAAGCCTTGCTGATCTTAGACCCACAAGATCATAGAGCAAAAAAAGCCCCCTATAAAGAAAAATTTTCTCGATAGGGGCGTTATGGTTTGAGGCCTAGAATCTATAACCAATTCGCAACATCACCCTGTGGGAGGTGGGTTTTAAATTTAGAGAAGCGTTGTTTTGGTCAATATATTTTTTCTTTCCATACAGCTCGCAGGTATAGCTAAGCCCCAATAGGGTTTTCGGTGAGAGCTTCATGTCTGCGCCACACCCAAGCGACAGCCCATTAAAACGCAAAGATTGATCAGCTAACTTAAATTGGCTGCTCAAAACGCCTAATTTCCCATAAAACAACGTATTGCCCAGCACAAACCCAGAGCGAATGGCTACTTCCGCCGTATTTTTTTTGCGAAACGCTAGGTTGTTTAGGTTCGCTTTCTCATTGGAGAGGATATAGGTTGCTTCCAGTCCAAGATAGAAACGTTCCCACTGTTTTCCATAGCCTACAAAAACACCACCATTGATGCCTTTGAGAGCAGCACTGAGCTTTGGGGGGCGCTGTTGGGCAGGAGCTGCTGCTGCGTTTGGTAGAGGTGGCGCTGGTACAACGGGCGCTGGTCCTAGTGCGTCAGCTGCTGCGTCTAGCAAAGGTTGCGCTGCTGGTACAGGAGGCTCTTGAGGCTTAGAAGAAGGCAGATCTTCATCTACAAAATCTGAAGCTGATTCCGACGAAAAGTCTAGCGGCGGTGAAAGGCTAGCTTCGCTATCACTGCTGATATCTCTATTATTTTGACGTCCCTTCTCTTGCCGCTGGGCAAGCACTTCTGCAGCTGGCTTTGGTGGAATAGGAGGCTTTTTAGGCGTAGAAGAAGGCAGATCTTCACCTGCAAAATTTAACTCTAATTGTCTCAGCGAAGAAAAACTTTGCTGTTGTGATGTCGAACCTTCTTGACCTTGTTGATCATAGACATAATCGGAGCTCGTGTCCCAATTTGTGCCCCAAGTTGTAAAACCCGATGGTTCCTGTCTGTCAGAGCTACTAGCGAAAGCAGCAGCCAGCCGCTCCTCCTCTCGCCGCTGAAGTGCTTCTCTAAGATCGTGTACGAGCCCCGGCGAAGGCTGAGTATCTAGAGCGAAATGTGTCTGTCCTGGATCAGAACTTGAACGACTTAACTTGGGAGTAGTAGCTTGTTCTTGTAGGCTGTCTCTACGTCGAGGGTTTGCTCCGGAAGTTGCTTCAGGATTTTCAAAGCTTCCTTCTGAACCGTCTGAAGTAGACTGTTGACTGGAACCGTAGAAGGAAGAATCTGGAGCCCTAGCCGCTCGAATTTTTAGCAACTGCTTTCTTAAAACATTTTCCGAGTTTGGCACTTGACTCTTCGAAGAAGATGCAGTGGATATTGGTGGTAACATTGAACCGCCAATATGAAAATTTGGAAACGGCGTACTTCCGGTTGAGCCATTATCATTATTATCCATACAAAACCCAGGGGAAACGCCTTGCAACACAAGCGTTGTGAAAATTAAGAGTATAAAAAAATTTTTTCTTTTCATTTTTCGTGCACCCTAAAAAAATTAAAATCAATCTGTCAATATTTTTTCAAAAATTATTCTGGGGAATTTTCAGCGTTGCCTGAGGATTGGCCGAGCGTGACGCCTGCATAAAATCCAGAAAAATCCTCCTGGCAAGCTATGGCTGTTGAAGCCAAAACAGCTGTTAATAAAAACGTATAAAAAAATTTTTTAAGCACGCTATTTTTCATAAAAATCTCCTTTGTTTGATGTAATACAATAAAAGTATGATCAACTTTAACTGTTTTTTTTATAATTTTGAATAATTTTTTAATAAATATAAAATAAATATTAAATTAATATAATTACTGAATCAAAAAAAGCTAAAACCCACACTCCGTGAGATATAAACTCGGAAATTCTTATTGCTTCTTTTTTTCAAAACCCTTTGAGGGGTCATGTTGAATGGCACAGTATTTGCTGCTCAAGAAACTAGGAGTCGGCGTTTTTTTTGAAATTTCTGAAGTGGATTTTTCTACGCTAGAAATGGATTTTACGTCGTTTGACATGGAAATAAACAAGGAAGCAAAGCGATATGCTATGGATTATTGGCACCCTCATTGTTTTGATATGTGTTTTTGTGGGCTATTTAGGTGGTGGAGGCCATCTCCATGTTTTATGGCAACCCTTTGAATTTTTGATTAT
>JBOFKI010000027.1:0-1396 GCA_051657245.1 Alphaproteobacteria bacterium
GTACCACGGCGAAACTTACTGTGATCGTTTCTGGAAACGTATAATAATGTCTTAAGGGCGGTGTACAGAAACACGATCAACTTTGTAATTCAGATCTGCAAAGGAAAGTATGAGACTTCCAGCTGCAGCAAACCTGACGCCCATAAATGGAAATATAAATATCTCATCATACTACTTAGCCATTATACTTTGTTTACTCTTAATATTTTAAATATTCAAATTACTCAAACTGAAAGCATCTTTGACTACAAGACCCAAGTGTAGGGCTTGAATTCGAGCGATCTCTTTGCGAATATGATGGGTACACTGAAGGGTTTCGACGACTCGTTGTTTTTGTTTGTATGAAGCGGTATCTGCAGTAAACTTTTGCTTACGACAACAACTAAAATGTCAGTGTGTATTTTATTTTATACCGTCACACAATATAGGCGTCGTGAATGGAACTGATGGGATAGACGAGCTACCGTCATTTTGATCTTCGCATTCTATGTCTTCTGTGGAAATCGAAAGTGCTAACGAAAATACCGCCGAGGACGGAGATGATGTATGATGACAGCCAGTCTGTATTAACTTCAATCTGTCACTATTTTTGTTGTTTGTTTCTTCACTGAGTGGCGGAATCCCTGCAGCTGATGATGATGCTTCTCTGAGTATTTCATTATTAAATTTTTCCGTCTTCTCATGGTTTTCAGGATGACTGCTGTGAGCCTGACCGATGCCGCCGTCGTCGTGCCGTTTATTTTCTTTCTTCTTTTCAGTCAAAGAATCGTCTTCGTTTAGCAGCTCTTTGGTTTCGCTGGCCAAGTCAGTTTTTCCTGGGGTTGGTTCCAAAGTTGCGAAAGTCTGTTTCAAATTAGTGGAATACCTCGGCGGAAACACGCGCAACGGGGATTTTTCGTTTTTCAAACACTTTTTATTTGAAGTCTCCGCGTTTTCTTCGATTACAGTCCGAAAACTAAATTTTTGATTCAAACGAACGGAAAAACAACCTGGTTCTGTTTTCAAAGGCAAAGAAAACGAAAAACCATTTGATGATTCTCTGTTTTCTCTCGTCATCAAATGTTTCCGTGCGTCGGGTTCCAGCGCGCCATAGGATTCCGTGTTTTGTGACGACGGTATGTATCCGCCAAGACTTTTATGTTTTATTTTTGGTAAATCGCTGAACACAACCTTACGTGTTTGCGTTGTTTCGTGTCTCTCGTCAGGATGCACTGTGACGGTTTCGAGCTTTCAGCGAGGCTTCATTTTCCTAAATATATCGATTTGTTTTTTGATAGCGACATTTGAGATATCAAGTACTTCTTGACCGCCAGTCTCATGAAACGATAATCAACATCCCTAATATTGCCGGTCATGATGCGAGTAGTACAGCAACTGCCGAGTTTTTGCAAACTGT
>JBOFKI010000028.1:0-1317 GCA_051657245.1 Alphaproteobacteria bacterium
TTATTCCAAAGCAAGTTTGGCCTTTTTCAGGGATGCTTGGAACCTTTGATCGAGGGGCCTTGCAGCGGGGTTTTCAGGTTTACAAGGAGGTATGTGCTGCGTGTCATGGACTCCATTACACGAGGTTTCGAGAGCTCCAGGCCCTTGGGTTTAATGAACAAGAAATCAAAGCTATTGCAGCATCTTACAGCATTCTGGATGGTCCTAGTGATGAGGGGGAGATGTTTGAGCGTCCAGGTCGCCCCTCTGATGCCATGCCGAATCCTTATAAAAATGAGAAAGCCTCTCGAGCAGCTAACCACGGCGCTTATCCACCAGATCTTTCGCTAATAGTTAAGGCGCGGGCGGATGGGGCAAACTACCTCTATGCTCTGCTGATGGGGTTTCGGGAACCCCCTAAGGGCTTTGTGCTGGGAGAAAACATGCATTATAACGCATATTTTCCAGGGCACCAGATTGCCATGGCGCCACCGTTATCGGATGGGCTCGTCACCTTTGCGGATGGGACACCTTCAACTGTTCAGCAAATGGCCAAAGATGTTACCACATTTTTAGCATGGACGGCGGAACCAGAGCTTGAAAAACGTCGAGAAATTGGGTTCAAAGTGCTTTTTTTCCTTAGCATTTTTACAGGGCTTCTCTTTTTGATGATGCGACGTATCTGGAAACCTTAAACTGGGGATTGACGGTCGAAGGGTTTATGATGGCACAAATATGACACGGAGACACAAAAACAACTGAGGAGCGCGTATCAACTCAAGGAAGCTTCAAAAACAATTTTTCAGCATCTGTTAAGATTTAAAAAATTTTGGCATTGTTTAATTAAGATAGTTTTTGTTTCCAGAGGATATAAAGAGCAATTTCAGCCATCAGTGGCGATTTGGAATAACGTTTCGTTTTTCTGTTAAAACGCGCCAGATAGTTTCGCACCTGGCCGTTAACGGATTCTATGGTGGTCGTAAGGGCCTTGGTTTGCAGGAGAAGAGAGGATGGAATGATTTGGCGGTAGGCCTCCATTTATCTGTGGCTACGGCGAAAGGCTTGAGGTGGGAGAGTCTGGTGGCCCACAGACGTTTGAGTGCTTTTTTACCGCGAGCACCCACTTCGATGGCGAGGATGCGTCGGGTGAGACGAGATACAGCAATCCATATCCACAATTTACGCTCTTTTTTTTAGTATAATACAAATTCCACAAATTAAGATAACAAATATTTGACACAACAGAGGGATGTAATGACAGAAGGGTCCAGCGCACATAAAAAGCGCATTAGTGCCTTTTCAAGTTTGGCAAGCGTTGTAAAAATTTCGTTTTTGATG
>JBOFKI010000029.1:0-15479 GCA_051657245.1 Alphaproteobacteria bacterium
AGAGGGCTTAAGCCTTGTTGAGACGGGTAAGCTTTTTGGAGTTCACAAGCAAACCCTCTACCATGGGCCCCGAGCGTTTGGAAGAAAAAAAGCGTGAGCGGAAGGCTTTCAAGTTGGATATGGTTTCTTTAGCTGAAAGCGCGGCAAACCATCCAGAAATCTACCAGCATGAGCGCGCTTCCCGCTTCAACGTTAGCCCCCGTTGCATCGGCTAGGGTCTCAAGCGTTTGGGGATAACGGTAAAAAAAAAGCCTCAAGCATCCCAAAGCGGATCCCGTCAAACGGTCTATATTTTGCCAAAAACTTGAGCAAAAAATTGCATCTCCAGAACGTGCCTTGGAAAAAGCTATCCCCCCTTTTGTCATCCCCGCGCAGGCGGGGATCCCCACAAACATGACGCTTCAGTAGCAGTGCAGGTGATAGGATTATCTAGATTCCCGCTTCCGCGGGAATGACAAAGAGGCACGTGGATGACAAAAGGGGGCGCGAAGGGCCGAAAATGTTATCGGCACCCTTTTGAGCGGCGTGTTGCTGACGGTCAGCCTCTTTCAAGACAATATCAACACAGACACTTTCACTGCCTGGGTGGCACAAAACCTCCTTCCAAAATTGCCTCAAAACAGCGTAGTCGTGATGGACAATGCTGCGTTTCATAAAGGAACTTCCATGAAACAGCAACTTTTCGAGGCAGACCATACCTTGCTTTACTGAACCTCCCTATTCGCCTGACCTCAACGCAATCGAGAAAAAGTGGGCGAGAGGCAAAATCCATCCGGCGAAAGCTTCAAGGTGATATCAAAAAACTGTTTAATGACACATGTTTATAATAATTTTATGTTGCTTTGGTCTTAGAGGGTTTGCGGGATATTTTTGAGAGAAATTTCGGATTTTTTATGGTTTTTTCTTGAATAAGCCTCAGATAAAAAAGAAAATCTGAGCTGAGGTGCAGGGTGTTGCAGATGGGTCTGTTATGACAGGAATTACCCTTGATATTTGGGTTGCGAAGCTCACTTGGATTGTTAAATTGGGGGCATAAGACAGCAAAAAAATATCATTTCTGCTTCTCCGGTGGGAATGCGGGCCATCAACCGTTTTTATGCAAATTTTGCATTTTTTTACGTAGGGTGTTTCGATGAATTCCCAAAATTTCTGAGGCTTTTACCTGATTTCCCTGGACTAATTTCAACGTTTCTAACAAAAGGGGTTTTTCAATTTCTCTCAAAATTCGCTCATAAAGACCATTTGCCGGGAGAAGCTCTCCATGGTCTTTAAAATAGGTTGCAAGATAATTTTCTACCATTTGGGCTAAACCAAAGGAGAGGAGGGGGGCATGAGCCTTTTGTTTAAGCAATTTTTGGGGTGGCATGGTCTCTTTCCGGTAATAATTCATAAAAATTTTTCACGTGTTGGCGCACGTCTTCTGGTTGGGAGAGCTGGTTGAGATGCGCTCTAAATTCACTGGAATTGTAAAAGGATTTGCTATACCAACCTAGGTGTTTTCTGGCAATTCTGATCCCGGCTTCTTCACCATAGTGAACAAGAATCGCCTCAAAATGCTCCAAAGCTGTTTCTTCCTGTTCTTTGAGGGAAGGGGAGGGGAGGTGGTTCCCTGTTGCCAAAAAATGGCTTACCTGTTTTAAAAACCAAGGCCGCCCATAAACACCGCGCCCAATCATAACACCATCAGCGCGTGAAACGTCTAAAAGCTCTTTAGCTTTTTCGCAAGTTGTGACATCTCCATTTCCCACAACTGGGATAGAAACCGCCTCTTTAACTTTTTGGATAAAAGGCCAATCCGCTTGTCCTTCATACAGCTGGCAGCGAGTTCGTCCGTGAACGGTGATCATCTGAATACCACAGGTTTCAGCAATTTTTGCCAGTTGGGGAGCGTTTTGAGAGCGGTCGTCCCATCCTTTGCGCATTTTCAAAGTAACAGGAACTGAAACCGCTTTGACGGTTGCCTCTAAGATTTTAGCCGCATGGGCTTCATCCCGCATCAGGGCAGAACCAGCATGGCCGTTTACAACCTTTTTCACAGGACATCCCATGTTGATGTCAATCATCACCGCGCCTAAATCAACATTGAGACGAGCGGCTTCCGCCATCACCTGAGGATCGCATCCGGCAAGCTGAACCGCCATGGGATATTCTTCTGGGGTGTGTTTGACCATCCGCATGGATTGGCGCGTGTGACGAACCATCGCCTCGCTTGCAATCATCTCGGAGATAACCAGTGATGCGCCATAGCGCTTAACGAGGCGTCTAAAAGGCATATCAGTTACACCAGACAAGGGGGCAAGGATCACATTATCCCGGAGGGTCACAGGCCCAATTTGTAGGGGGTGGGCTAAAGAAGAAGGCTGCGTCATTGCGGTTTTTTTAGACCCATTCATTCCAGTTTACAAATCTACGGCTTAAAGAGCGGATCATAGCAGACTGCTGATCTTTTGTGCAATACCTGTGTTAGCTGTTTTTTTAATTTAAAAAAGTCTATTTGTCATCACCGATTTTCTTATTGTCTTTCGGATGGTTATTGTACTCATTCTACTGAAGCCGCGTCTTGGAGTTTTATGATATGCGTCAATGAACTGCATCATAAACTCATTTCGCGCTTCATGGACGTGAAAAGAATTTCTTCCGCCTTGATTATGTCATTTCGTCAATTAAAACGACAAAATTAAGAACGCATTCCTTGAAATTTGGTTAAATATTTAACGTCCATATGTGTAAAGCCAGGGCTTGTGCCGCTTCGAAACGTTGGGATGTAGCGCCGCCAGCCACCCAAGGGCGCTTACGCTACACCCAGCGCTTCACCGCTGCCATTCTCACGTCTTTTTTTGTCATCCCCGCGGCGGCGGGAATCCAGAAAAACCCCCCTCAAAAGCTTAAAAAATGCCCCAGAACTTAAAAGCTGCAGCTTAGAAAAAGCAGGCATGCAGAGACGTTGAAGCCTGGATCCCCGCCGCCGCGGGAATGACAACCCGATTCCTAGGTATACACCGTAATAAAAAATTGTCCAATGGTTACTTCAAACTTAACGCAAAGGCGAAATCAGCTTCGAGCTGTTTTTCCTTATACTGCTCTTCCAATATTTTTGCTGAATGGATAAAAAAATTGTTATAAAGTGCTGAATTGGTGCTGCCAGCTTGCACAGCGCTGTTGAGAATCAACCCCGTTGGATACCCTTGCAATTCAGCAAAATAAAGTGAAATGGGGAGCAATTGCTGAGTTGCAGCTTTTAAGGCTGGGGATGTGCTTTTCTCAATATAGTCAACCCTCGCCGTCATCAGAGCATGGTAGGTTTTGTGAGCGCTTTTCCCAAGCTCTGGCTTTGCAAATTCTGGATTTGCATCTACATCAGCTGCATACTTTAGAAAAGATACTTTTGCAGCATTCCAATCCAACAAGAGAGCCTCTGGGTTTGTTTCACGGAATAAAGCAACCAGTTTTTGGGTTGCTCCGGGGATTTGCGCATCATATTTATGGGGGTTGTTATCCCGTACAATAGATGTCGCAAGTTTTGTTAAGTCTTCTAACCTTCCTTCAAGGGTGGTTGGGGCAGCAACGTTTGAGCTAGCTCTTGGAACTGCCCTGGTGGGGGTTGCTGTTGGTTGTTTCTTTTCCTTGCCTTGACCAGGGTGCCTGGCAATAGGCCCACCCCTCATGGCCACACTTATAGAAGCTGTGGAAGTTAAGACTATTAACATTAAGGAAAGACTTATTTTTTTCATAATGACACCTTTTACTCACAAAAAAACGTCTTTATGTTATATTTTTTTGACAAAAAAGAAAATAGTTTTTATCCGATGAGGCAAAAAAAGAGCCAGGTCGCCTGACCTAGCCCAGTTATAAAATTTTAGGGCTGTTTGTTGAGCTTATTCTCACAGGGTTGTCATTCACGCGAAATCAGGAATCTAAGTAATTTCAACAAGTTGCTGTTTCTTCTGAAGCGTCATGTAGATAGATTTTTCTTGGATTCCATCCTGCGCGGGAATGACAAAAAGGGTGGCGGAAATGACAAGAGCCCTACAATACCTTTCAAAAATCCAGAGCGACGGCTTTAAAAATATGTTATTGTCTCGAATCAGACGAAATCTTGAGGTGTTAGCATGACCTACGTTGTGACAGATGCTTGTATAAACTGTAAGTACATGGATTGTGTGACAGTTTGCCCGGTAGACTGCTTCCGAGAAGGGGAGAACATGCTGGTCATTGACCCAGATATTTGCATTGATTGTGGGGTTTGTGTTCCGGAATGTCCGCCTGCTGCCATTTTCCCTGATACAGAGCCAGACATGGAGCGCTGGGTTGTGTTTAATCGCACGTACGCCAATCTCTGGCCTGTGATCACAGCCAAGGGTATCCCGCCAAAAGACGCAGAGGCTTGGAAAGAGGTAGAGGGTAAAATGTCTTACTTTAACCCAGCCCCGGGAGGCAAGCCGCCTCAAAATGACTCTAATTGACTCACAACACTATCCTCTAGCGTCTTTCGGGTAAAAAACACTAGAGAGTAAAGAGTTTAAGAATTATTATAAATGAATTTAGTAGACTTGCTAATATCAACCGAGCGAGTAGTTATTAGCCAATGTGTAGACGGCGAACCCTCTGAAATCGATGCAGCCTCCGCACCTTGGTTTTCATCAAATCTATTGAGTTTCGTAGTTATTTTCTTTGCAACAATTCTATGAGGGTTAAGACCGTGGGTATTTCCAGGTGTACCAAATCTTCCTGCCTTTCCTTCTGAAAGAATAATGAAATTTTAGTAAAAAAAAATTTTTATCGGCTTGTTAATTTTAAAAATAGACAAAAAATTGTCCAAAAATGCTCTTCTGATTTTTTAAAAACTGGTATAGTTGCCCAAAAATTGTGTTATCCTGTCGATCGAGTAAAAATTTATTCAGCTACAAGCACTTAAAAGAACAACGATGATTAGGCTTTTGCAGGCTAACCGCTGGCTAGATATGGAGATAGATGTTTTCCAGCATCTGCAATGCGGGTTTGCTTCAACCTTGGTAGACCTGGGAACAGGAGACGGTAAATTTCCTTATCTCATGGCGAAGGAAAACCCTTCCCTGTTGTGCTTGGGGGTGGATGCTCAAACCTCTGCGTTGGCACATTTTTCTTGGAAAGCAGCTCGCAAGCCCGCGCGGGGAGGCCTCACAACCCAAAACCTGTTTTACCTCCAAGCTGCCCTTCCAGAACTTCCCAAAGGGATAGAAAAAGTGGCTGATATCCTCACCATTCGCCTCCCTTGGGCAGGACTTTTGCGGGAAGCCATCACCCCTTCTTCTGCATTTCTTGAGATGGTGTTAAGGCTTGCTAAACCTGGCGCTTGGTTTATATTACAGCTGAACATGAGCATCTTTGAGGACGAGGCTTACTTAAAAAAACTTCAGCTTCCCTGCCTCAACATGGACTATCTGGAAAAAATCCTTAAACCTTGCTATGAAAAGGCAGGATTTGCCTTTTGGGAGGACTCTCCTCCGCTTGCCTTGGAACCCTTTTTAAAGCCAACATCCTGGCAACAGCGCCTTCACTTGGGGAGCCAAAGGCGTCAGACAGAAACATTGATATGGCGCATTTTGTAAAGATTTTTTAATATGAACTTAACCCTCGGCTTTGACCTTTCTTTCCAAGACCTCCATACCCTAGAAGGGATCGCTCACCTGGATCAGCATTTTTTAGACGCCTTGGAGGAAGAAGGCTTGGGGGAGCTTATAGAAGAAGCACGGGGTTGCCCTCACAACCTGGATCCTTCCCAAGAAAGCCAATTGATTTTGAAGCTGGCGCCCCATGTGGAAGCCTTTCTCGCGAAGCTTTTCGGGATTGATTCAGAGGTAGAAACGCTTCAAGGGGAGCAGCAGCATCACGCAACAGCGCTCTTCCGTTGCAAGCGGCTATTCATTCAACGCCAAGCTGTGGTTGCTTTTTCAAGGGAGGCTGTGGCTTTAAATTCAAATACGTTGCATTTTCTAGCCTTCCAGGTTGCCCAAGATCTTGGGATGACCATAGAAGACCTGGAAGATAAGGATCAAGAGCTGAGCATCGCGCAGGCTTGGCTGAGCTGGCTTGAAAAGCCTGAAGCTTCCCCAGAACAGCTTGAACGGGCCAGGCGCTATGGGGCTTGGCGAGCTCACCATCACCCAGGAGCGGGGGTTCTTTTTCGCCTCCAGCAAGCGGTAGACCTTCAAAACCTCGTTCCCTCCCAACGACGACCTGATACTTCTTTAGAGACAACCTTGCCTTGGGTGCGCCGGGATGGCTTTGCCTTAGCGACGCAGCCACCTACCTCTCTCCAGGCTTTGGACCAAAGCCACCGTTGTATTGTCTGCCATCCCCAGGGGAAAGATTTTTGCCGCAAGGGTTTTCAGAAAAACCCACCTCGCATCGAACAAAATGCTCTGGGTGTTTCCCTAGAAGGCTGCCCCCTTAATCAAAAAATTTCGGAAATGCATGCCCTTCGGAAACAGGGATATCTCTTAGGGGCTTTGGCCGTGGTGATGATCGATAACCCCATGGTGCCCGCCACAGGCCACCGGATCTGCAACGATTGCAAACTTTCTTGCATTTTTCAAAAGCAAGAAGCTGTGGATACCCCCCTGGTGGAAACCCAGATATTGGAAGCCGTGCTGAACCTTCCCTGGGGGGTTGAAATTTACAGCTTGCTCACCCGCTGGAACCCCCTCAATTTTAAAGCGTGGATACCCAAACCCTCCAGCGGCTACACGGTTTTGGTGGCGGGGATGGGACCCGCAGGGTTTACCCTGGCCCACGCCTTGCTGCAACAGGGGCACCGTGTGAGGGGGATAGATGCTTTAAAAAAAGAACCCCTTCCAAAAGCCTGGACAGATCAACCCATTTTTTCAAAAGAAACCCTCTGGGAGCCTTTGGAAAGGCGCCTTGCCAAAGGGTTCGGCGGCGTTGCAGAATATGGCATCACCGCCCGGTGGGATAAGAATTTTCTCACCCTCATCCGGCTGGTTTTGGAACGGAGAGAAGCTTTTGAATGTGAGGGGGATGTGCTTTTTGGCAGCACCCTAACCCTTGAGCAAGCTTTAGAGCATGTGGACCACGTGGCCTTGTGTTTAGGCGCGAGCAAGCCATTTCTGGCGTTGCCTGGAACCTCTTTCCCCAAGGGGGTTTTTGCAGCTTCAGATTTTTTAATGGCGCTCCATGTGGGCAACGTGGCCCACTCTCAAACCCTCGCCTCCTTCCAGATTCAACTACCCCTTGTGGTGGTGGGGGGAGGGCTTACGGCCATTGACACCGCAACAGAGGCGATGGCTTATTATCCTGTACAAGTGGAAGCCTTTCTTCAGGCTTATGAGCAAAGGAAAGAAAATGTAAACTGGCCTCCAGAAGCACAGACCCTCGCCACAACGTTTATCCAACACGCTCAGGCTTTGCGCGAAGAAAAAGCCCACGCGATCTTAGAAAATCGCCCTCCTCGGGTTGTTGAATTGCTTCAATCCTGGGGAGGCGTAACCGTGATCTACCGCCGTTCTTTACAAGCGGCACCCTCTTATCGCCTGAATGCAGACGAGGTGACCCACGCCCTCCAGCAGGGCATTTTTTTTCGAGAAAATACGGAAGCATGCTCCTTTAAAACAGATGCTACCGGACAGCTCCAGGCCCTCTGTTTAGACGTCGAAAATTCGGACGACCTTCCTTGTAAAACTGTGCTCATGGCAACGGGAACGCGCGCTTCGGAATGTGAGAAAACAGACCCGCGGGTCAGCTTGGTGGGAGATTTGGATCCTGCCTATAGAGGCAGCGTGGTGAAGGCCATGGCCAGCGCAAAGGCTGCAGCCACGAGGATTGATCACATTCTTCGGGAATTGCCTGTAGTTCCCGCATGTCCTCCGATCCAAAACCACGCATGGGTGGAGGCGCTGAAGCCCCTTTCCCAAGATGGAGCGACTTGGGAATTGACCTTAAAAGCTCCCCAAGCTGCGCGACAGTTTCAGCCCGGCCATTTTTTCCGAGTCCAGCTTTTTCAAGAATCCCTTCTGCGAGATGCGTTAATCCCTAAACCCCTTGTTTTAACAGGTATCTTTGCAGATCCCCAAGCCGGCACCTTAACCTTTGTCGTGGGAGCCCAAGGGCTCCATGGTCAGGATTTCCTCAAACACCTCAAACCAGGAGACCGAATTTCTCTCATGGGACCTGCAGGGTCTCCTGCTGTTATTCCCTCCAAAAAAAATGTTCTCTTTATGGGTTGGGATTTATGTAACATCTTTTTTCTGCCCGTTGCCAGGGCCATGCAAGCTTCGGGAAACCGTCTCTATACCCTCGCGGGAGCCTCCTCTTGGGATCGGTTTTTCAAATGCCCCGACCTGGAGCAGCTCTATGAGCGGATCGTATGGTGCGGGCCTGACGATGGCATCCCCCCTCCTTTTGATGTAAGGCCTCAAGATGCGTGGCGAAACGGCGCCCTTCCCGGAGTGCTTCAAGATCCTTCGCTGCCTCTGCCTCTGGAAACCCTAGACTTCATCTGGATGATGGCGTCTCCCGGGATGCTTGTTTCTATTCAAGATATTTTGAAAACAAGGTTTGCTTCCCGTTTAAAACCTTCCTGCCAACTTATAGCCACCTTAAATGCACCCATGCAGTGTATGATGAAAGGTATTTGTGGCCAGTGCGCCTGTGTGAAAGCACCTCCCCATAAGCCACCAGAAATCGCTTTTTTATGTGAATTCCAGGATCAACCTTTAGAGGCTATTGACCTGAAGGGGCTCCAACAACGCTTGGGTCAGCAGCCTCTGCTGGAGAAGCTTCTTCATCTGCCTCCAAAGCCTGCAAATTAACCCATTTTCGATAGGAAGCATTTTTGTGAGCCAGTTGACGATGGGTTCCAGAACCCACAACGTTTCCTTTTTCCAAAACAATAATGCGATCCATGTGTTGAATGGTTGACAGGCGGTGGGCAATCACCAGGGTTGTGCAATCTTGAATGTCTTTCAGCGCATCCTGAACAAGGTGCTCTCGCTCTGCATCTAAGGAACTTGTTGCCTCATCTAAAAGCAAAATTTTTGGGTTACGGACTAATGCCCTTGCCAAGGCGATGCGTTGCCGTTGCCCAACGGAAAGGCGCATGCCTTTCAACCCTAGGGGGGTCTCAAACCCTTGGGGAAGGTGTTCGATAAACCTTAAAATTTGAGCTTTTTGAGCAGCCTCGCTGGCTTGCCCTAGGCTAACCCCCAAAAGACCAAATTGAATATTTTCCAACACGGTGCCTTGGATTAATAAAGGTTCTTGGGGAACAACACCTATCACCCGTCGAAAGTCTTCCAAAGCAAACCCTTCGATGGGGAGGTCATCCAATAAAATCTGCCCAAGGATAGGCTTGTAAAGACGTAACAATAGATAGAAAAGGCTTGATTTTCCCTCCCCTGAAAGCCCCACAAAAGCAATTTTTTCTTTGGGCAAAATTTCTAAATTTAGATTTTCAAATACCCAATTATGGGGACGGGATGGATAGGCAAAGCTGACATTTTTAAAAGAAATTTTCCCCTGAAGCGGGCAGGGGAGGGGTGTTGGTTTCTCGGGGGAGCGAATGGTGGGCTGATCCTTAAAAAGTTCAAGAAATCGCTGGGTTGCGCCGGCTGCGCGCTGAAGATCTGCATAGATTTCCGTTAAAGACCCCATAGCGCCTGCAACAGCTGTGGCATAGAAGACAAATCCTGAAAGGGAACCAGAACTCATCTTCCCCTGTTGGATGCTGTGGCCTCCCCACCAGGTAAAAAAAGCAATGGCCATAAAGACAATAAAAATCACAAGGGTTGTCAGCAGTGCTCGCATGCGGATGCGTTTCATCGCAATGTCCACGACGGCGTCTGCTTTTTTGTTAAACTGTTGTTCGAGAGACCTGTGGCGGTTAAACATGTGGACAGACCGCATGTCCGCAAAGGTTTCTTCGATCATGTTACCAAGCTCTGCCAACGCTGCTTGATTTTTTTTTGAAAAGTTTCGCACCTTTTTCCCAAAAAATAGCGTGGGGATTAAAATCAGGGGAATAACGAAAAGCAACAAAAAAGTGAGAGAAGGGCAGGTGTAAAGAAGCATCCCAAGACCTCCAAAAATGATCATGAGGTTTCTAACGGCGATGGGAAGGGACGTTCCAATGACAATTTGAAAAAGCATCACGTCTGTGGTTAAACGGGTGATCACTTCTCCTGTGCTGAGGGTTTCAAAAAAACTGACATCCAGGTGGATGAGGTGGGAAAATATTTTTTTGCGAAAATCTCCAATAACACGTTCTGTCACCCATGAAACCAGATAAAGCCTCCCATAACTGGAGGCAGCAATCAACACAACGCACGCTGCAAAAATGAGGGCTATTTGCTGAAGCTTTTTAAAATCTCCCGAAAAGCCTTCGTCGATGAACAAAGTAACGCCATGCCCGATGCCAAGTAAACTGGCAGCGGCGATAAAGAGGATAAATATTGACAAAACCATCTTTGGGACATAAGGCCCCAACATTGTCTTTAAAAGGGGCCACAGTAGCCCAACATCTTGATGCCTGGGGCGATCAGAAATCGTTTCTGTTTCAACATCGCTGGGTTCCCGGAACATAATATTTTCCTCCTTTTTGAGTTTGGTTTACCAACCAAATTTTAGGAACAGTATACCGAATTTGGATAAATTTTTTTTTATTTTTTTGAAAAAAATGCAGGAAAATTCAAGCCCTATGCAATTTTATAAAGCAGCTATTTTTGGAGGATTTCAGGGGCAAGGCCCGTAATGGAAGAAACCGTTTCCAAGTCCATGCCCTGGTCTAATAGCTTTTTCCCAATTTCCAGTTTTCCCTTCTCTAAGCCCAGCTTTTCGCCTTCTGCAAGCCCCTTCTCTAAGCCCAGCTTTTCGCCTTCTGCAAGCCCCTTCTCCAAGCCCAGCTTTTCGCTCTCGTGGCGAGTGTCCTCTAGGAGTGTGTCCCTAACCCGGACAGCGTCTAGGTATTGATCATAGGCCTCCAGCTCTGCCCTTGTATAGGAAGCCTCTTGGGTCAGCTCCAAGGCATGGAGAAGCTCTGGGCTTTCCTGAAATTCTTCAGGTATTGTATCCATATAAGGTAGCTCTTTCAAAAAGCGCAGCCACAAAGCCCCCATTTTTTTGTCTGTCCAGGTGGTGGCTGTAAACTTTGGCAGCTCACAAAAGATCAGCTCCACGGCTTCAGGTAAGATTTTGTCAAGGGTCTGGGACTTGGTCATCCGGTAATGGTGGTAAAAATCCGGGTCCTTAGGCTCAAACACATCGTTTAAAATGGCAAGGCCATACACGGGGCACAGGTCATGATAGCTTTGGCCGCGATCCAATTGTTGTACATAAGCTTTTGACGCGCCGAAGAAAAAGCGCTTAAAAAAGCTGGCGCTCCAAGACATCTGCATCTCCACGACAAAGATCTGCCCTTGGTCATCCTTGCATTTTACATCCACAAGGGTGTTGCGCATGGAGGGAATTCGTGGGGCTTGCTCAGGGGTGAGGTAGGTAATCTCCTCGATCTGGCGACCCTCGGGGAGGCGCAACAAGCTGTTGAGAAAGCTTTTGATCAAATCTGGGTGCTGCCCAAAAATCTTCTTAAACACCAAATCGCTTTTGGGATCTAAAAATCGCAAGGGTCCTTGGGGAAGTGTTGCTTTTTTCTTTGCTTGAATTTCAGCAGACATGGCGTTGTTACAATTCTTTTGTGCAATTTTCTCGGGTATCATCTGCCTTGAATTCTAACCATCTTCCCAAAGATTCACAAGGGGGGGGTTAAGATTGATTTTTAAACAAGAACATGGAATACTGCAGCCTGTTGAAGTTAAAAAATAAAAAGAGCGGGGGGGGGGATTGATGTTACCTCTGTTTACATCTGTGATGCGCGAGGGGGTTGTGTGCGAAACGCCGGCGGAAGCTCTGGAACGCATTCAAGAGATTTATCTCGAAAATACCCAGAAAATCCGGCAAGCTTTCTTAGGATTTCAGGATAAATCTGTCACGCCTGCCCTTTCCCTTGACGAGGCTACGTATCCTTATTTAGGGATCGCCATCCCCCCTTCTCAGTTAAACATTGATGCACGGGTTGCCTATGGTGCAGCTCTTGAGCCGGGGATTTATGGCACAACCCTCACCCGGCCAGATCTTTTTGCTGATTATTATCTTGAGCAGCTTGCGTTGCTAATGGAACATCACAGGTGCCCGGTTGTGGTGGGGAAAAGCATGTGGCCTATCCCGCTTCCCTTTGTAGATGAAGAAACAGTCTCTGCTTTCAGTCCTGATTCTCTTTGGGAGTTTCAAGAAACATTCGCATTGCCAGACCTCAGCAAAGTGGACGATACCATTGTGAATGGAACTGCTGCTCTGGGGGGGCTCAAGCCTTTGGCGCCTTTTACCGCAGAACGGGTTGATTATTCTCTCCACCGGTTGCCCCACTATTGCGGAACATCTTCTGAGCATTTCCAGCGCTTTATTTTGCTCACCAACTATCAGCGTTACGTGGAAGCATTTGTTGAGTTTGGAAAACAACAATTATTAGATAAAACAAGTGGCTACACAGAGCTTGTGACCCCTGGGGACAAAATGACGTGTTTGGACCAAGCGGGACATTTGCTGACAACAGGCACGTCTCCCCAACACCTTCCCCAAATGCCGGCATACCATTTAAAACGATCAGATCGCAATGGCATCACGTTCATTAACATTGGGGTGGGGCCCACCAATGCCAAAACCATCACAGACCACTTGGCCGTTTTAAGGCCCCATTGTTGGATTATGGTGGGGCATTGCGGCGGATTTCGCAGAAGCCAAAAATTGGGGGACTATGTTTTGGCCCACGCCTACGTTCGAGATGACCACGTTTTGGAAGAAGACGTCCCTTTGTGGGTTCCCATCCCTCCCATTGCAGAAGTTCAAGTTGCTCTTCAAGAAGCTGTTGCAAGTATTACAGGCTTGGAAGGCCTTGAGCTCAAGACCCGCATGCGGACAGGCACAGTGGTGAGCTCGGATAATAGAAACTGGGAGTTGCGCTCCAATGAGCTATTCAAATATTATAACCAAAGTAGAGCCATCGCTTTAGATTTAGAGTCCGCAACCATTGCCACCAATGGTTTTCGGTTTCGAGTTCCTTACGGAACGTTGCTGTGTGTTTCGGATAAACCCCTTCACGGTGAACTCAAACTGAAAGGAATGGCAACGCAATTTTATCGCCAACGGGTTGAGCAGCATTTACGCATTGGGCTTGAAACAATTCGGATTTTGAGGGAAAAAGGGGTAGAGGTTTTGCATTCTCGTAAATTACGTGGGTTTGATGAGCCTCCTTTTCGTTAGTAAACGAGGAAGACAGCGACAGCTATGCTTTTTGTATCCGTAAGCGTTATCATTTTTCTCGCCTGTTTAGCGTTTTTGCTTTCCGCAAGTGAAACGGCTGTAACGGCAGCTTCCCGGATTAGACTTCATCAGCTTGCCAGACAGGGAGACTCTCGTGCAGAAAGTGTTTTAGCCCTTCAAAAAAAGATGGGGCAACTGATCAGCACTATTTTGTTGCTCAATACTTGGTCCATCACAGGAATGACAGCTGTTGCAACGCATTTGCTAACTACTTTTTTAGGTTCTTTTGGCGCTGTTTATTCGGCGGTTTTTATGGGAGCCTTTATCACCATTTACCTTGAAGTGATGCCCAAAATTTATGTCTATCACCATGCGGAGCAAACAGCTTTACGCCTTAATGGATTTTTAAAATTTTTGCGGTGGGCCTTACTTCCCTTGACGTCTCTTGTGGATGGCGCGGCGCGTTTTTCCCTGAAAGCCATGGGGGCAAAATTGGGAGACCACACCCTCACCTCAACCCTTGAGGAATTGCGAGGTGCTATTGATCTGCATGTGGGGGAGGGAGCCGCCATCGCCCATGAGCGAACCATGTTGCGCAGCATCCTTGATTTAACCCAAGTGGAAGTCTCAGAGATTATGGTGCATCGCAATAAATTTTTTGGGATTGATGTTGAGGAAATTCCTCAAAAAGCGGTTCAACAAATCTTGCAATCTCCCTACACACGCATTCCTTTATGGCAGGATTCTCCTGACAATATCATGGGGGTTTTGCATGTGAAAAATTTATTGCGCCATTTGAAAGCGAGCCCTTCTACTTTGGAGCAAACCAATTTATTAGAACTGGCTATCAAGCCGTGGTTTATCCCTGAAAGCACCACCCTATTTGCTCAGCTGCAATCTTTTCGGGAACGTCATGAACACATGGCTTTTGTGGTGGATGAGTATGGTTCGCTTCTTGGGATGGTAACCTTGGAAGATATTCTCGAAGAAATCGTGGGAGAGATCGTTGATGAGCATGATGTTGAAATTCCTGGTGTTCGCGTAGCCCCCGACGGTAGTTATTTTATCCAAGGAGCCGTGACCCTTCGGGATTTAAACCGGCAATATGATTGGAACCTCCCTGACGATGAAGCGTCAACCCTTGCAGGCCTGGTGCTTTATGAAACAGGACATATTCCGGAGGCTAACCAGACATTTCATCTGCATGGTTTGAAAGTTAAGATTTTAAGGCGTTATCGCAACCAATTAACGCTATTACGGGTTGAGCGTTTGGAAAATTGAGGGTTTGTTTTTTTATAGCCGTTCTTTTCGAGTCTATTGATTAATTTTCTCCGCAAAAATAGCAATAATGTGCAAAAAATATTTACATTTTGGAAAAAATATTTTAACAATCTATTCATTATTAATTATTATTCGGGAAAAACAAGAATGAAGTCTATTGCATTATCTTTTTTAGTAACAGGTGTTACGTTTTTAACTTCCAATGGATGGGGAGTCCTGTCAGATGTTTCAGAAGAGGTACGAGCTTCTGTGGACATAAAATTTTCAACAGCAGGGGCAGAGGCGCCTTTAGATGAAAAACACCCCGCAATTCGC
This sequence comes from Alphaproteobacteria bacterium, assembly GCA_051657245.1. Lineage (GTDB taxonomy): Bacteria > Pseudomonadota > Alphaproteobacteria > Holosporales > JBOFFI01 > JBOFFI01. Next base: position 14,905 of record JBOFKI010000029.1, read on the forward strand.
GCAGCTTGTAAGATTGAAGATCCTCAAAACAGGGAAACAGCCTTACAAATGAGTCAGGTTTTTCGTAAGAACCTCAACCTCGTCACAGATTGGTTAAAAAATAGGATAGAACACGCAGACAACATTTTTTCTACTTGGGAGGCGATGACGCCAGAAGGAAGGCCCATCCTTACATCTGGTGAATTATGGAAGCAAGAGTCTGTTAGGATAGAAGAATTATCTACTTATTTAAAAAATAGTTGGAGGGGATTTCCTCTTGTGGTAAGAAATGACCACCACAGTGTTGTTCTTCACATTCAGCGGGACGAAAAACAAAAAACGACCTGTGCTCATTTTTACGACCCCTATGAGCCTTTTGGCCCAGGAAGCTTTTTAGAAATAAAATCTTGGGAAGGGATTATTGACGTTTTTGGAAATAAAGTTGAAAAATTCTCTCATTAGACTTCTTCGGAAACTATCATTTTGGTAAAAAAAAAGTTAAGCTTTGGTCTGGAGGTATCCATGAAATACGAACAGATCAAAGAGTTGTCATGCGAAAAATTTCGTAGATTGACAGGTGTAAAAAAAGACACGTT
>JBOFKI010000030.1:0-11957 GCA_051657245.1 Alphaproteobacteria bacterium
AAATGAGTGCAAACCTTCGAGATTTTACTTTGATCGATCACCAAAACAACCTGTCGTCCTTGGGCACAGATCATGTCAACAAGACTAAAAACGAAGCCTTTCATGACGATAAAAAGGTCCATCAAAGCGTTGGCCAAAACCTTTGTTCTCTTGTTAAAACGCAGCTTTTTACAAAACCCAGGCTTGCCTTTCGAAAACGAGAACGACGATGCTTGCAATTTGAAGCAGTTTAACAACATTAGAATTTTAGCCATGAAACAGATTTTTATTTTCCCCTCACACACGCGTGCGCGGAAACGGGAATGGCAGAAAAAAGCCCACCAAAAGCTTTAAAAAATGTCCTAGAATCTGACGGCTGCACCTTAGCGGAGACAGGCCTGCAGGAGGAGTTGAAGGGTGTGTAGCGTCAACCGCGGACCCTCCATCGCTTTGTTATCGAGGAATGATTGCATCAGCTTAGCCAATTTAATCTTTTCATCATACATAAATTGACCTTCTAGGCATTATTTTTCAATAAATACATTAAGATACCACACTTTATTTTAAAATTTGGCCAAGCAGCCTTCTCTTTTTATTAATATTTTTTTATTACAAATAATTAGATAATAGTTAGTATTATTAATTATTATTTTTATTTAAAATAACATGAGGGATGTAATCATTGAAGAATACAAATATGAAATTATCACGTTTCTTTTTTTTATTCTTTTTGATGTGGGGAATCATATCGCTTCCAGTCGGTAATGGGTATGGAATTTCCTCTGATGCAGAAACAAAATCCCCAAATACCTCCCCATTTTCTTTTGACCGAGAAGCCCTTGATCAATGGTATGAAGAGCGCCAAGGGGCTCCCCTTTGGTTTTCAGGCAATAGACTTTCCTCTGAAGGAAAACAAGCGGTTAGCGCACTAGCATTGGCTCAAACCCACGGCATCAGCCCACAACGCTATCAAGATCTACTTGCGCAAATTGGCATAGCGGCTGAGTTCAACCCCTCGGATCTAGCAAAATTAGATTATCAGCTCACCCTGACTGTTCTAGACTACATTTCTTTGATTGGTGGTGAACGCACCAACCTTAAAAATCTAGATCACCAACTTTACGTCAAAGTGAAAGAGCTTAATGAAGTTGCTTTGCTGCGAAAAAGCTTTGAATCTGAGAAGCAACCCTGGCTGGAGCAAATTTTACCACATCATTCCCAGTACCAAGCCTTGCAAAAAATTTTAATGCGATACCTGGAAAAACAAAAACAAGGCGGCTGGCCCCAGATTTCCTTAAATATAAAAGCCCAGCTAGGGGATCGACACATTTGGGTAACCCAGCTGCGACAACAACTTGTGATGCAAGACGCGATGGATGGCACAGATATCAACTCAGATCTGTTTGACCAATCCATTCAAAAAGCTCTTAAGATTTTTCAACTTTCCCACGGATTAAAACCAGATGGAGATTTAGGCAAAGAAACGCTAGAAGCTTTGAATATCCCGGTTGAAAAGCGAATTGAGCAGATCACTTTAAACCTGGAACGGTGGCGCTGGCTTCCCCAAGATCTTGGGGATAAATATATCATTGTCAACATCCCTACCTATGAGCTTTATGGCGTGAAAGGTGGAAAAATGTCCCTTAAAATGCCCATTATTGTGGGAAAGGCTTATCGAAAAACCCCCATTTTTAACGCCAACATGACCCATATTGTGCTTAACCCGTCTTGGACTGTCCCCCAAAGCATTGCGGTAAAAGATAAAGTTCCTCTCTTTTCAAAAAACCCTTCCCTTGTCAGCAAAGGAAATTACCGCATTTTTACGAAAGATGGGGCAGAGGTTAGCCCAGAAAATGTTAATTGGGGTGCCTATCATGGAAATCCTTCGCTCCCTTACGTGATCAAACAATCTCCAGGAGTTCACAATGCTTTGGGAAAAATTAAATTCCACATCCAAAACCCTTTCAGCATTTATTTGCACGGAACACCTAATCAAAAGCTGTTTAGCGCCTACCAAAGAGCCTTCAGTTCTGGCTGTATCCGTGTTGCTTTTCCTATAGAGCTCGCTTCTTTTGTTTTAGATTCACCCCAGTGGTCTAAACAGTCCCTTGAAGCCAAAACCAAAAACAATAAAACTGAAAGCATTCCCCTCAAAGCACCTTTGCCTGTTTACCTGACCTATATGACTGTTTGGGTTCGGGATGATGGCCAAGTTTCTTTTGCTAAAGATATTTATGGAAAAGATTCAAATGTCGCCAAATTTGTTCAAAAAAATTTGAACACACCTTCTCCCAGAGCTTCATTTTAAGATAACTCAAGCAACTTTAGGGAGCTGCAAATCTTCCTCTTCTGGATGTTGCCCAGTATCATCAGTATAACGATACGGCGCGTCAATTTTTTCAAAATGTTTGATAGCCCACGTGTAAGTAACAAGAGAGGGAATCATAATCACCCAGAGCCCCCAATGCCCTAACCAAGCTGTGAGATAAATTAAACCAAACGATGTAATCACGAACATCAAGGCTTTTGCAAAAGCAAAACCCAAGGTAGCAGAAGTCATACGCTTCATCACCGGCATGTGACGGTAAAAAATCGCCGCAGCTGGAAATTGCCCTACCCCAAAAAAACCGACAAAAAACTGGAGCAATAATACCTGAAACGCGGAAACATGATCAAGGACGAAAGGCAAAAGCACGACGCAGGGCGCCAACCCAAGCAACAAAAATTTAACCAATTTTAAAGGATAAATTCGATAGCTGAGCTGAGCAAACAAAATATTGGCAACAACGAACGAAGCTGAAGCTATAAAATTATTTTGAAGGATTGCACTGGACGTGTAATGAAATCCTTGCTTTAAAATGTCCGCGCAGTAGAAAAAAACAAAATACATCCAAACCGGACCTGCGCAAAAAATAAAAAAAAGGGCTAAAAAAGTTCGCGAATCTACTTTTTCAGACAGGGCGTTGGCAAGACGCTCCTTTCTTTTTTTAAGGAACTCAGGAGTTTCCCGAAGATTGCTGCGGGCCGCTGTGCCTATAACAGCGATGGTCGCGCCAAAGAAAAAAATAGGCCTCCAATCATAAGAAAACGTGGTGATAAGCGTTGCAATACCTAAAGCCACCATACCACCAATGCTCGCAGAAACAGTCAACCAAGCAACGGCAGGGTGGCGCACAGGCAAAGGAATGGTTTCTGTCAGATAAATCCCCGCACCGACAATCTCCCCCATGGAAGACATACCTTGAATGGCTCGGCAAAGGGTCACAATCCAAGCAGCTGCAATCCCAATGGATTCGTAAGTTGGCACAAACGCCATGGTCGCGCAAGAAGCTGACATTAAAAAACTGGTCAGCACAACCGTTTGTTTCCGCCCAATATGATCTCCAATATAGCCAAATAAGAGCGCACCAAAGGGCCTGAAGACAAAAGACGAACAAAACGCAAAGGCAGCTAGAAGAGACGACGTAAAAGCATCTGTTTTAGGAAAAAAGAGCTCATTAAGGAAGACCGCCATATGCACATAAAGCATCAGGTCAAAATATTCAAAAAAAGTTCCGATTTGTAAAAGACCTATCGATTCTTTTTGCCTATTAGTCATTGATGAAAAATATCCCATTGAAACCTCACTTTATTCTTTTTTTTACGATTGATAAATAAAAAAAAACGTTTCGTCAATTTTTTTTATCAAAAAACTTTTCAGGCCGGTGATAGATGGCTTAAGCTAAAAAATCGTCTTCTGCGGGGGTATAGCCATTTAAAAAAGAATCTAAGCTTTGGGGCTTGCCTCCCTCCAACAACACCTGCAAAGGACGAAGGCTCCCCTCTTTGCAGCTGATCAGCATACGATCATCCAACAACTTTCCAGGAATCCCTGTTTGAGGCTCAAGCTTGGCTTCTAAAATTTTGAGCCGCTTTTGGCGCCAGGTGCACCATGTGCCAGGAGAAGGGTTAAGGGCTCGGATTTTTCGCTCTAAAACAAAGGCAGGCATGTTCCAATCCAACTCTCCCTCCTCTTTTTTTACCTTAGAAGCATAGGTTATACCTTCCGTTGGTTGAAGCTGCAGCGGACGCTGCCCTTTTAAAAAAGGAAAAAGCTCTTGGGAAAGGAGATCAGCACCCATCTTAGAAAGCGTCTCTTGGAGCTGAAGATAGGTTGCGTCAGGCAAGATAGAAACCTCTTGGGTTGCAAAAAAAGGCCCCGTATCAAGCCCCTCATCCATCTTCATGAGGGTGATGCCTGTGGTTGGGTCTCCTTCAAGAATAGCCCTATGAATAGGAGCCGCACCCCGCCACCGTGGAAGCAGAGATGCATGCACGTTAATACACCCCAGAGGAGGAATGTCTAAAACAGTCTTAGGGAGCAAAAGTCCATAGGCCACCACCACCACCACATCAGGGCTGAGGGAAGCCAAATGGGCCTGTGCTTCAAGAGATTTGAGAGAAGAAGGCGTTTCAACGGGCACCCCCCAACCCTCAGCAAGTTGATGAACGGGGGTTCTTTCAAGCTGGTGTCCTCTGTTCTTGGGTCGTGGCGGCTGGGTGTAAACAGCAACAACCTCATAGCGCGGATCTTCTAAAAGCGCTTTCAAGGAAGGTGTCGCAAATTCCGGAGATCCCATGAAGGCGACGCGCACTTTTCCCCCAAAAGCATCTTCTTTTTTTGAATTAGGTTGCAGGGTCATCAGCAGATTTTTTTGCCTTTATGAGTTTTTTAGCAATCATCTCCCGCTTCAAAGGAGAAATGCGCTGGAGGTAAAGGATGCCATCGAGATGGTCAATCTCATGCTGAAGACAAACCCCCAAAAGGCCTGTTCCGTGGAGCTCGCAAATATTTCCCTTAGGATCTAAGTAGCGCACTTTTACTTCCGCTGGACGCACCACATCTGCGTAATGCCCTGGAACCGAGAGACACCCCTCCTTGAAAGCAACCTTTTCTTCACAAGCCCAAATTACTTCTGGGTTAATCAATTTGATGGCTTTTCGAGGCACAGAAACAGCTTTTTCTTCCATTTCTGCCCCTTCCCTGACTTGCTCAACATCCATTACAACTAGGCGTTTGAAAATATTCACTTGGGGGGCAGCCAAACCAACCCCCTCATAGGCATACATGGTTTCTTCCATATTATGTAGAATCTCTAAAATCTCATCATCAATCTTCTCAACAGGACGAGAAACCTGATGCAACCTTGGATCTGGCTCTACCAACACATCTAAAATCATCTAACGAAAATCCTTCAGATTCAAAATTTACCCAACTCCCCTTATTGTAGCTCGCTCCACATAATCGTCAATTGATTTAAGACGACTTTAAATGACGGGTTTCCACCCTTCGAAGCGTTTGTGTTGAAGAGCATAAAACTAAGCTGTGAATCAGGGTTTTCCCAGGCGCATGACGAATTCCTTCTAATAATGACCCACTGGTTACCCCCGTGGCGCAAAACAAAACATCCCCCCCTGCCAGATCTTCTATCCCATAGAGCTTATCAAATTCAGTAATGCCACAAGCAAGGCCCCTTTTTTTCTCTTCATCAGTCTTAAAAACCAGACGCCCCTGCATCCACCCCCCGAGGCATTTAAGCGCCGCAGCAGCTAAAACCCCTTCCGGCGCACCTCCTGTTCCCACATAAAGGTCTACCTCGCTTTCTGGCAAACAGGTTGCGATGGCCCCGCTCACATCCCCATCTGAAATAAAGAGGATAGCTGCCCCTGCATCTCGGATCCCTTGGATTAACTGAGCATGCCTAGGGCGATCGAGTACGCAAACCTTCAGCTCTTCTATTCCCTTCCCCTTCGCGTGGGCAAGCCTTTGCAGATTCTCTTGAATAGGGAACTCCAAGCCCAAAAGCTCTGGCGAAATTCCAGGACCCACCGCCAATTTTTCCATATAAACATCGGGAGATTTTAAAAGCTTTCCCTTTTCTCCAAAGGCGATGACGCTCATGGCGCCTGGGTCCCCCCGGGCTGTGAGGGTGGTTCCCTCAAGGGGGTCTAAAGCAATATCCACTTCAGGCCCTGTGCCATCTCCAACAATTTCTCCCACATAAAGCATGGGGGCTTGGTCTCGCTCCCCCTCCCCTATCACAACGGTGCCTTGGATGGGAAGCTGATTTAACGCCTGACGCATCGCATCAACCGCAGCTTGATCGGCAGCTTTTTCAACCCCCCGTCCTATGAAACGAGATGCAGCAAGGGCTGTAATCTCTGTCACCCGAACGATCTCAAGGGATAGTGCTTGGTTCATGCTATAACCTTTCCAATTTTTACTGGATCTGTTTTTTGTCCGAAGCCACTTTTGAGCGGATTGTTTTTTGAGCTTGCTCCAAACGCTTCTTTTCAGATTCAAGCGCTCGCCTATCTACCCCATGCTGTTCAGGAACCTCCCTGGCATGGATTTTTCTAGGCTTTAAGGCTTCTTCGCGGGTGGGAACTTGATTTAAATCAATATAGCGGCCCTTTTCAAGGTGGGGCTGATCCGTCAAGCGACCTTCCAAATCGGGCGTACAACCGCCGAGAAAGCAACTCACACAAATATAAGGAAAAAAACGTGGCATAAGCCTGATTATGTTGGGTAGGTCTTATAAAATCAAGTTTTTTTTGACTCATCTGTTAAAATGTATATTGGTGCGACTATATCCAAAAATAATCAAAAAGACAACTTTTTTATAACCAACTGACATTTTTCGTCAAGTTCGTGCGTACAAGCACCAACCTTTTTTATAAAGAATCCCCCCTTCCCGTTAAAAGCTTAACTATGCTAGGGTGGGGAGCAGTTTTCTGTTTTTAAAGTTCATCAAAGGTATTGCTTCATTATGACGTCCCGCACTTTCACCACGCCCTACCCCCTCATTAACGTTATGTCTCAGGCGGCCTTCAAAGCAGGGCGCGGCTTAATTCGGGATTTTGGCGAGGTGGAACATTTACAAATTTCCCGCAAAGGACCTGGGGATTTTGTTTCAAAAGCAGATAAAAAAGCCGAAAAAACCATCTATTTAGAGCTTGCCAAAGCGCGTCCTGACTATGGTTTTTTGATGGAGGAATCCGGCGAAATTGAAGGAGATTACCCTGATTCACCAACATGGATCGTAGACCCTTTGGATGGTACAACCAATTTTTTGCATGGGATCCCCCATTTCGCAGTTTCAATTGGGCTTCGCAAACAAGACGAGATTGTCGCGGGCGTCATTTATGACCCACTTCAAGATGAACTCTATTGGGCAGAAAGAGGCTCTGGTGCTTTCATGAATGACCGAAGGTTGCGGGTTTCTTCGAGAAAAACCCTCGCAGATGCCGTGATCGGAACGGGGCTGCCGTTCATTGGTCATCCGGTAGAAAAAGATATGCAGCTGCTTCAAGGGGTTTTGCCCCACGTGGCAGGGGTTCGCCAATTAGGCTCTGCAGCACTGGATCTTGCCTATGTGGCATCTGGACGATTTGAAGGCTATTGGGAAAGTAACCTTGCCCCCTGGGATCTTGCTGCGGGACTTATTTTAGTCAAAGAGGCAGGGGGATGGATCTCAGATTTTTCGGGAAAAAAAGAGATGAAATCTGTTTTAGAAAAAGGAGAAATCCTTGCATGCAACACAACTTTATTCCCACCTCTCCAAAATCTCTTAAAACCCTGATGGAGAGATAGCAGCATGCGGTGTCCTTTTTGCGCCTTTACCGACACGGTTGTGAAAGACTCTCGCCCAGGAGAAGACCACACCACAATTCGCAGAAGACGATTTTGTCCCTCTTGCAGCTCTCGCTTTACAACCCTTGAGCGTGCCCACTTGCGAGACCTGATGGTTATAAAGAAAGAGGGGCGTTTGGAGGCCTTTGATCAGGAAAAATTGGTACGCTCTCTGCGCTTAGCTTTGCATAAAAGGCCCATTGACCATGAGCGGATTGAGCGCGTCGTCACAGCCCTGATTCGTCAACTTGAAACTTCAGGAGAAGCCGAAATTCCCACATCTTTAATTGGGGAAAAAGTGATGGAAGCCCTCTCAGGGCTTGATTCTGTAGGGTACGTGCGTTATGCTTCTATTTATCGGAATTTCCGTGAAGTGAAAGATTTTGAAGAGTTTATCGGAGAGCTGCAAGAAGAAGAAATAGAGGGTTTGTCTGCACCTTCCAAGCTTTAAGATCTTTTGAACGGCATCGTAAGTATAAGATTTTGAAATCACCCAACCCAAAATTTTTTTAGTAGGCAGCGATGTTTTATTTTCTTATTTGGAGTATTTTTTGTATCTTTTCTTCTTCGTTTGCAAAAAGTGGTGTGATTGATGAAAACGGCGCTCCCTCCCCTGAAACAAGGGCGCTTTTCAGGCTTTTAAAACCTGATTTAGACCAGGGAGCCTCTTTAAAGACACTCAGCGAAATTGCCCAAGAGACTTTTTTGAGACCCGCTGGTAGTGAACGACTTTCTAAAGAAGCTCTCGCTTTTTTCCAAAAACACTATGGGGCACTGCCTGGGGAAACTCAGAAAGCCATTCTTGAGAATTTTAAAAAAATAGGAGATCTGGGTGCTCGATATCCTTTCTTTCAAACGCCAGATTATATCTTGATTCACGGCTCCTCCGTTTCAGACATGCGAACGCGCATCTTGTTTTTTGCCTCTTTAGTAAGAGAGGGTAAAGTAACCCTACCCACCCATGCAAAGCTTTTTTTTTGCTGGGGGACCTGAAACTTTTTCCGTCTGAAAAACGTGAATTTACGGCGCCTGCTTCGGTTGAGCTAAAAAAAGGCTGGAGGCTGCCGGAAAAACTTCCTGAAAATGAGCTGGACTTGGGAGAATTTTTGTGGAACCAATTATTGCTTCCAAAAGCGTTAGAAAACCTTTCTCCTCACTTTATTAAGGCCCCCAAAAAAAGCCGAGCACGCTCGTGCACAAACGGAAGATTGCGTCGAACTTTTTATCAAAGAGGCGTCTCATTCTTTTCCTGAAAAAGCTGTTTTTTTAGTCATCTCCGGAAATCCTTTTATCGAATATCAAAAAAAAATTACTGAATTGGTCTTTCTCCGCCAAGGCTTAAAAGGGTGCATATTTGACGCAGCGGGAGAGAAAGCTCCGTTAGATTCTGTGCCTTTAACGATCGCGATTGGCGTATTGATGGATAATTTAGCACGCACGCTTTATACAGAAGTTCAATCTCTAGAATTTTTTAAAAAAAAGAAAACCCCACATTAGGTGCCTATCATGCCCAAGACCCATACGGTTCCCAGCATAATGCGAGATGTACATGAATTAGCTTGTATTCATCCTTCCCGTCCGCAAAATGCTTGGAGGTATGAAAAAATAGCTTAAGGAATTTGCTGTGAAAAATATGATGAAAAAAACGGTTTTGCTGATGTTGGGTGCTGTTTCGTTATCAGGATGTGTCTATCAAGGGAGCGTTCAAACGCCTACCTATTATGATGATCACTATCAAGATAGCTATCAAAACCCAACCTTGCTTGATATCCAGCGTCAAATGTCTGAAAATCAGTTGCGACGGGAATTGGAAATTCAAGATCTTCAACGCCAGATGCGTCAAAAGAATCAAAGTCGCCAACGGCTTCTAAGTCTCCAACGCCAAATTGATGAGAGCCAACGCCGCCGAGAACGCGAGCGTTCAGCCATGCAGCAACGCTTACGCAAGGCTCAACAAGATTCCGAGCGATTGCGCGCTACGAACAACAACAGCGCTACGCCAAGGAACAGGTGCGCTTAGAGGAAAGCCAAAAAATTCGACGGGAAGAAGCGCGCCAGCTTGAACAAGCACGCCAAAATTCTATGCAAACCTTCAGGGCAAGAACAGGCTCAGCGTTTGAATGCGCCACAAGGCTCAACGCAAGACTCAGCGCCCCCATCAGCGCAAGCCTGGGAACCTAATTCTGAACATGTCAGACAAGCTGGGGAGATGCTTATGGCATTGCGGCGGGAGCTTGGCAGGACGCCTTCTTCCCCGGAAATGATTGGGAAATTATCCTCTAGCATGGGAATTACACAAGAGCAAGCTCGCAAAATTCTAGAAGCCATGGATATGCTTTAAGCATTTAACAGCAGGCTTTACGCTGCCCTAGCTTTTTTTCGCGACTTGTTTTACAAAGAAGGGAGAAAATGCTTTTTGGTCTAAACGTGAAGGAGCGGTTTCCTGCGCTGTTTATTTTACAGCTTTTGCTTGTTGCTGGGGGGATGGGGAATTTTTGCGGTTAAGCCGCAAGGATCACCGCCCCTGCGCATTACCGGGTCTGCAACCCTGTTCCCTTTTGCGGCCAAGGTTGCAGAGCGCTTTGCTGAAAAACAAGGTGTGAAAACACCTCTGGTCGAAGCCGTTGGCACCGGCGGCGGTGTCATGCTTTTTTGTTCTGGCGTTGGCAACCGAACCCCCGATATCCTCATGGCTTCCAGGCCACTCACCGGCCAGGAGCACCAGCTGTGTCTTCGCCATGGCGTAACGGAAGTCGTTGAAATCGTCGCAGGGTTGGATGGCATTGTGTTGGTTCAGTCTAAAAGCTCCCCTTCCTTACACCTCAGCCGACGGGATGTTTTTGAAGCCCTCACGGCTTTGAACAAACCGTCTCCTTTTTATTGGTCTGATATCAGCCCTTTTTTACCCCACTTACCCATCCAAATTTTAGGCCCCTCCCCTTCTTCAGGGACACGAGATGCTTTGATAGACCTCTTATTAAAGCCTTTTTGCCGTTTTTTCAAAACAAAGGATAACGCGAAATGCAAACAATTGCGCCATGATGAAGCCTATAGCGATGTGGGAGACAACCAAAACGTGATCATCCAAAAAATTCTGGTCAGCCCTATTTCTGTGGGGGTCATCAGCTTTTCTTTCTTTAAACAGAACAAACATCTTTTAAAAGGCATCTCCATTGACGGTATTGTGCCTTCTCAAAAATCACTTTTATCCGGCAGCTATCCCGTAGCTCGCCCTCTCTATTTATACGTGAAGAAAGCACACCTCTCCCCCATGATGCGTTCCTATCTCCATGAATTTTTAAGCCAAGACGCCGTTGGAAAACAGGGCTACCTGACCCAAGATGGCTTGGTAACCCTTCCCTTAGAACAGCTTCAACGCATGCGCCTGCAATTGGAGAATCTCTGAAAATGGAATTAGGATTTTTTTCTCTTTTCTTGGCCTTGGCTCTGATGGGATTGGCCTTTTTTGTGGGCACCCAACGCGCAACCCAGTGGCGCCAAAGGGGAGGGAAACTCTCCAGCCTTCCCTCAGCTTATGGAACGTATCTTGTTTTACAAACAGCTTGGCCTTTCTTCCTTTGTTTTTTCCTGTTGCATCAAACAGGAGCCGCATTTTATCTTACAGCATTTCAAACAACGGCAGCATCCCTTGGCGTTAGCCTCGGCATTGGCGGGTATTGCTTTTGGAGGATGGCCCCCTCCCAACCTGTTCGTAAATGGGTAGAACGCTGGATTAAAGCTTACCTTGCTCTGGCCGCAACCACGGTGATCCTCTTTGCCATTAGCATTGTCTTGTTCTTATCCATAGAATCTTTGCGTTTTTTTCAGGTGGTGCCTTTGGTCGATTTTTTGTTTGGGGCTAATTGGGACCCCATGAGCTTTCAACCTGGAAGCTCGGCACACTTTGGCGCCCTCCCCCTTATCTTAGGAACGCTTTTAATTACCATTATCGCGGCACTCATCGCAGCGCCCTGCGGTCTTTTTTCTGCTATTTATCTTTCAGAATATGCTTCAAAGCGGTTTCGTCACCTGGTGAAACCGGTTTTAGAAATGCTCGCCGGCATCCCAACGGTTGTCTATGGTTTTTTTGCGGCCACCATCGTAGCGCCTTGGTTACAAAAATTAGGAAGCTTCTTAGGCCTCAACATTGCCATGGAAAGTGCTTTAGCAGCAGGGCTTGTCATGGGTATCATGATCCTTCCCTATATCCTGTCGTTGTGTGACGATATCTTAAGGTCAATCCCTAAAAATTTGCGAGAAGGTGCGCTGGCCTTGGGTTCCACACCTTCCGAAACCATCTATACCG
>JBOFKI010000031.1:0-1757 GCA_051657245.1 Alphaproteobacteria bacterium
CACCTGGGGGGAAATCTCCAGCTTGGCGGGTGCCCTTCTGATTCGCGTGAAGAGCTGGGTTCATCGGCTGTTGAAGATTACGGAGCAAGCCCCTCCCAACACCCTTCAAGGCGTTAGGGGGATCACGGTTGAGGCTGAAAAAAATGTTGAATTGGAAGGAAGCCTCGAATCAAGCGCGGGAAAGGTTGAGATTACGGCTGATTCGTTGAAGCCAGGCGTTGGCAATGTGATCCAAGGTACCCACGGGGTGAGCTTGAACCTCAAGCAAGCCCTGGCAACCCAAACCCATTTTCTAAGCCTCCAGGGAACCCTTGCCCTGAACGCGCCAAGCTTTCAGCTGGGGGGAAGGCTCCAGGGGAAAGACATCAAGGTGACCGCTAACGACAAGCTTTATGTGGGCTCAGAGGTGACCGCCCAAACCCTTTGGCTTCAGGCGCCAGATTTGCAGACCTTCCCCGAAAGCCTTGTGGCGGCTTCAGACATTCAAGCCCGGGGAGATCGGTTTGGCCTCCAGGGGACGATGTTAAGCAAAAGCCATCATTTCATTTTTAAGCGCACCATTTATTTAGCCCCTGGTGGCAAACATCTAGACCTCCCTAAAGATCAGCCTAATTTCATTAACCAACGGCTGGCCCAAGGCCCCCTCCTTGCTCCTCGGGAGGTGAAGGGTAGCGATAAATTTAAGCTCGACCTGACACTTCGCGGGATTTTCTATGCAGGCATCGTTAAAACATCAAAAAGCCTGAAAGTGAGGGGCTCCCAATGCATCATTCCCAAAGGGGGCGTGTGTGAAACGGGCGGGCCGTTGACCACAACCCTCACACAGGGCGTGAAAAATGCAGGGAACCTGTTGGTCCAAGGGGGGCTGTCGGTTAAAGCGTCAACCTTTGAAAACACGGGAAGCCTTGGGGTTGTGGGCAAGGCGACCTTTCAGACGGATGCATGGTCGCAAGCGGCGACGGGAACCGTGGCGGTTTCAGAGGATTTAGACATCACAGGGGCTAAGCTCACCAACCAGGGTCAGATGGATGTGGGGGGCGCCCTTCGGGGCCGCTTTTCCCAAGACGTGATCAATTATAGGCGCATCAGCTGTGGTTCGGCAGATCTTCGCTTAGATGGGAACTTTCTCAACAGCTCCAAAACCCCAGGGGTGCGCAGCATTTTTGTGGCCTCCAAGGAGCTCGCCATCCAAGGCTTAAACAGCCCTAAAGCAACCCTCATTCACAACCATGCCAGTTTGTTGGAAAGCTTGAAAGGATCTGTGACTTTAAAAGCAAGGCGCATCTCCAATGTCCGCAAGGTGGGGGTGAAGCATGAGCGACAATTTATATGGGAGCGTGGGTGGCCCAACAAGCCCCCAGAATTACTTCCTTTGAACCGGGAAGTTTATTGGGGAGAATACACTTGGTTTTGGCTGACGCGGGCGTTTTATGATGCCAACCGCTCGGAACCTGAGGGCAAAATCCTTGCAGGGCAAAACCTTGTGATGGAAGCAGATTTGGTTGAAAATGCCAGCAGCCTTTTAAGTGCCAAAAACGATGCCTGGATCAACGGCACGTTGTGGCAGCATGGCCAAAAAGATTATACGTATATTGCTTATCGCTGGAAGGGGGACGGCTCAAGGGTTGAATATTCCAACTATTGCAATTTAGTCCATGATTTTGCGCCAGCGTCTCTCTTGGTGGGTGGGCGCTTGAGGGGAGACGTGAAGATGAAGACAGACGCACCCCTTCCACCTCCTTTAAAAGGCGCCTGCA
>JBOFKI010000032.1:0-25405 GCA_051657245.1 Alphaproteobacteria bacterium
GCCTTTAAAATCCTTCAAACGCCTTCTTTTGAGCGGACGCGGACTCATTGAAACTGCCATCGGGCAGCTGAAGGAAATTTGCCAAATCCAGCATACACGTCACAGATCCCCTAATAATTTCCTGGCAAATCTCTTCGCAGGACTCCTCGCTTACGCCTTAAAGCCCAAAAAATCTTCGCTTTCTTGGAAAAACAGACTCTCAAGAGGACTGCTTACGTCGAGCTGAGGTTAAGAAAAGCTTCTTTAAACCTTATGTCGAGCTGAGGCATCTTATCTCAAATTTAAGTGAGGCAACCCTGAAGTCATTCCAAGAGCCTATGTACAAAAAAAGCTGAATATCGTATGGTTTTTATGAATAATTTAGAAAAAATCATACGGAGTTTCAAGGAATGATCAGCTTACCAACCCCCGTTCGAAACATTTTAGCGAACTATGAAAGCGACCACCCAGGAACCAAGGCGAACCTGGCTCGCCTTTTGATGCATGGCGCTTTGGGAGGAACAGGGCGGTTTTTGATTTTGCCGGTGGATCAAGGGTTTGAACATGGTCCAGCGCGAAGCTTCTGCATGAATCCCGAAGGATATAACCCTCACAGCCATTTTGAACTCGCCATAGAAGCAAAGCTTTCTGCTTTTGCGGCCCCCTTGGGGCTTCTAGAAGCTGGCGCCTCCACTTTTGCAGGTCAAATTCCTTTAATCCTTAAACTCAACAGTGCCCATTGTCTGGTCCCAAGCGGAACTGGCCCCAACCAAGCCGTGACGGCTTCTGTTAAAGACGCCCTGAGGCTGGGGTGCTCTGCCATCGGGTTTACACTTTATCCAGGCTCGGATCAGATGAACGCCATGGCGGGAATTTTTCGCGCTCTGGCTGAAGAGGCAAAAGCCCATGGTCTGGTAGTGGTGGCGTGGGCCTATCCCCGGGGTAATCTTTCCAAAAAGGGAGAAACGGCTTTAGATGTGGTGGCCTACGGCGCCCATATGGCAGCTCTTTTAGGGGCGCATATCATCAAGGTGAAGCTTCCCAGCGCACACCTGGAATTGGAGGCCGCCCGCCAGGTTTATGAGCAACAAAAAATTCCTCTGGAATCTCTCAAAGAACGCGTCCGCCATGTGGTAGATTGCTGTTTTCAGGGCAAGCGCTTGGTTATCTTTTCTGGTGGCGAGGCCAAAGACCTCCCCAGCCTCTATGAAGAAGCGCGCGCCATCCATCAGGGCGGCGGGAATGGCTCGATCATCGGCCGCAATGCTTTTCAACGCCCCAAAAAAGAGGCGCTTGAGATGCTTGCAAAATTGATTGAGATTTACGCGCACAATCCTTGAAAATCGTACTAAAAAAAAGTGTATAGGTGTTTAGTCCCAGATTGTGATGGCGTAACATGCAAGAAATTACCATCGAAAGAGAAACTATGGGACAGGTATTACATAGATGCGCCAAAACGACTGAGGCTTGCTCAAAAATATGCCATTAATCCGAAAAAAGTTAAAAAATGGAAGAAGAGGGAGGCCGTTCAAGACGCTGCCATGAGCCCCAAAAACCCGCATTCAACAACGCTTATCTTGGAGGAGGAAGCCGCTTGTATTGCTTTTCGCAAACATACGTTATTGCCCCTGGATGATTGCCTATATGCTCTGCAAAACAGCATTCCCAAGTTGACGCGCTCAAGCTGGCACCGTTTCAAAGCCTCCCCCATGGGCTATGTTCACATCGATATCGCCGAAGTACGGACAGAAGAAGGAAAATTGTATCTCTTTGTGGCCACCGATCGTACAGGTAACTTTTTTAAAGTGTGAAGACAGGTTCTGAAAAAGGATATTTCAAGCCTCTTATGCTTTGCTTCCAAACCCATTATAGCCATCCCAGACTCATCCATCAATTATGCAAGTGTCTTTATATTCAGATATAGGGCTTGACTTAAGTATAAATGGGTTTGTTTTTGGATCAAAATGTGTTATCTAAAAATTTGAAAAAACAGCTCGCAGTTTTTAGTAGGAGTGTGGCTCAATTGGCTAGAGCACCGGTCTCCAAAACCGGGGGTTGGGGGTTCAAGTCCCTCCACTCCTGCCAAAATTGTTAAGCCTTTATTTATATAGGGGCTTGTGTTGTGGGTTGGAAAGAGATATAGATTTGTTTCATGATTTTTTTTGTTAGAAAAAAATCGGGTTGTGAAAGTTATTAAGGCTTTAGGAAAATGTTGGCAAAAGCAAACAAAAAAACTTCTGTTTTTCAATTTTTTCGGCAAACTCGCCAAGAAATTCTAAAAGTAACTTGGCCAACTTCTAAAGAAGTGCTGGTTACAAGTGTGTTGGTTTTTTTTATGGTTTTCGCATTTGCTATTTTCTTTTTGATTGTGGATCAAATTTTAGGGTTCTGTGTTCGTTTTGTGTTAGGGTGGGGGCATTGAGATTATGACAGAGCAAAGAGCTCGTTGGTATGTTGTGAGTGTCCATTCCAATTTTGAAAACAGGGTTGCTGAAGATATACGTGAACAGGCCGCAAGGGTTAATCTTTCTTCTTTAATTGAAACTATTTTAATTCCAAAGGAGGATGTTCTTGAGGTTAAAAATGGCGTAAAAACGAGTAAAGAGAAAAATTTTTTTCCAGGTTATATTTTGGTGAAGATGGTTCTAACGGACGATACGTGGCATCTTGTCCGAAGTGTTCCTAAGGTGAGTGGTTTTTTGGGGGTTAAAGAAAGGCCTTCTCCCATGAGTCAGGCGGAAGTCAATCGAATTTTGGGTCAGGTTCAGGATTCTATAGATCGTCCTCGGGTGACTTTGATGTTCGAAATTGGTGAAAAAGTTAGGGTTTGCGAGGGACCTTTTGCTTCTTTCGCGGGCCTTGTTGAAGAGGTTGATGTGGAAAAAACTCGCCTCAAAGTTTCGGTTTCTATTTTTGGAAGAGCGACGCCCGTTGATTTAGATTTTATTCAGGTTGAAAAAGTTTAAAAAAAGCGGTATGGTTGGGTTCGTTTTTATGAACTGCTAAGTTTTTAGCTGAGGAGTTTTTTGGTATGGCAAAGAAAGTTGTGGGGTATATAAAGCTTCAGGTTTCCTCTGGGAAGGCGAACCCGTCTCCACCGATTGGTCCGGCTTTAGGGCAAAGAGGGCTTAATATTATGGAATTTTGCAAAGCTTTTAATGCGCAGACTCAAAGTATGGAGCAGGGAATTCCTATCCCTGTTGTCATTACGGCTTATGCGGATCGTACATTCACGTTTATAATGAAAACACCGCCTAACAGTTATTTTTTGAAAAAAGCAGCAGGTGTCAGCAAAGGGTCAGCAATGTCTGGGCGTGGGGGTAAAGTTGGTACCGTTACGATGGCGCAAATCCTTGAGATTGCTCGTTTGAAAAAAAGCGATTTGAATGCGTATTCTGAAGAAGCGGCGTGTAAGATGATTGTGGGTTCTGCCCGTTCTATGGGGTTGGAGGTTGTGAGCTGATGCAGGTGATGAAAAGAACAAAGCGTTTGAAAAAAGCGTGCGAAGAAATGGATTTTTCAAGGGTCTTTTTGCTGAATGAAGCGGTTGGAATTATCAAGCGTTTTGCAACAGCTAAATTTGATGAGACCATTGAGGTTGCTATTAATTTAAACGTGGATCCTCGCAAATCTGAACAGGCTGTGAGGGGAGCTGTCGTGTTGCCTAGCGGGACGGGTAAAAATCTTCGGGTCGCCGTTTTTGTTAAAGATGATCAGAAAGCAAAAGAAGCTTTAGGTGCAGGAGCTGATATTGTGGGTTCAGATGATTTACTTGAAAAAATCCAAGGGGGTTTTCTTGAGTTTGATCGTTGCATTGCGACACCAGATATGATGGGGTTGGTTGGACGATTGGGAAAGGTTTTGGGTCCTCGGGGTTTGATGCCCAATCCAAAGCTTGGCACGGTGACGCAAGATGTGGGTGCTGCAGTGAAGGCTGCGAAAGGCGGGCAAGTTGAGTACCGTGCCGAAAAAGCGGGCATTGTCCATGCTGGCATTGGGAAAGCAAGTTTTTCTGTTGAGATGTTGTTGGAAAATGTGAGGGCTTTTTTGGGTGCCGTTGCGAAAGCGCGTCCGGCTGGAGTTAAGGGGAATTACGTAAAAAAGATGACCCTTTCTTCCACCATGGGGCTTTCTGTTGTGGTAGATTTAGGGGATGCTCTTAAGGGTATTTCTTGATTATTGAGCGTTTTATCATTTCGGGGAGACTCGGAAAAAAAGCTGTCCGAGACTGTAGGTGCTCTTTTTAAAGGGTTTAAAAATGCCTGCATAGACGGGGAAAAAGACTTTCTTTTTTCTTGTTGGGCAGATTAGGAAGGGAAATTTTCCCTTTAATATGCAACTTTTTCAAGTTTTAGACTTGGAAGATAATTAAGATGGAGATGGTCTGTGGATCGTGACCAAAAGCGTGCTTTTGTGACATCTTTTAGGGATGTTTTAAAGGCGCAAGAACTTGTGGTGGTAACGCAATCGTTGGGGTTAACAGTTGCAGAGTCAGAGAAGCTTCGTGGAAATATGCGAGAGGCTGGGGCTAGCTTTAAAATTGTTAAGAACAGCTTGGCGCGTCTTTGTGTTAAAGATACACCTTGTGAGCCTCTTTTGGATTTGCTTGTGGGGCCTACGGCGCTTGCTTATTCCCAGTGTCCTGTGGCGGCAGCGAAAGTGACCGTTCAGTTTGCTAACGGAAATGACAAAATTCGTGTTGTAGGCGGTGTATTGAAGGGGCGTTCTTTGAGCGCACAAGAAGTTGAGCAACTTGCTAAATTGCCTTCTTTAGAAGCACTTCGAGGAAAAATTTTGGGCGTTTTGGTGGCATCTCCCACGAAAATCGCTCAAACCGTTCGCGAACCTGCTTCTCAATTTGTTCGTCTTTTGTCGGCCTACAGCCAAAAATCTTAGTTAATTATTTTTAAAAATCGTTTTTGATAAAGGAGAAAAAAAATGTCTGCCCAATTAGATCAATTAGTAGAAAATCTTTCAAAATTAACCCTTCTTGAAGCTGCGGATCTCGTCAAGATG
Source organism: Alphaproteobacteria bacterium (assembly GCA_051657245.1). Lineage (GTDB taxonomy): Bacteria > Pseudomonadota > Alphaproteobacteria > Holosporales > JBOFFI01 > JBOFFI01. The sequence continues at coordinate 4,996 of JBOFKI010000032.1, forward strand.
CTTGAAGAGAAATGGGGGGTTTCTGCTGCTGCTCCTGTGATGGCGATGGGGGCTGCGCCTGTCGCTGCTGCAGTTGAAGAAAAAACAGAATTCAATGTGGTTTTGAAATCAGCTGGTGATAAAAAAATTGAGGTGATTAAAGAGGTTCGTCAAATTACCGCTTTGGGTTTGAAAGAGGCCAAAGATTTGGTGGAAGGTGCTCCTCAGCCTTTGAAACAGGGTGTTTCTAAGGACGATGCTGATAAAATCAAGAAACAACTTGAGGCTGTTGGTGCTGTCGTTGAGATAAATTAAGATTTATTTCTTGTAAAAGAAACTGAAGGGGGGAATTATCTCGATTCCCTTTTTCGGTTTTTTGTCTTGTTTTTAAAAAGAAAAAATTTTACATACGAGTATGCTACACGCGAAAAGTGAACTGTTTCTTAAAAAAACTCTACTTTTTTCTTTGCTTTTAATGCTGGGTCTGGTACAAAAACCTTGGCCTCGTTTTTTCTAGCTTAGCGTGTGGTGCGATTGTTTTTGAATTAGATGTGCTGTTGAAGGAGTTTTTATGGCTGATTCTTACACGAAACGTGGGCCTATACGGCGCAATTTTTCTCGAATCTCAGAAATTGCTCCTCTGCCGAATTTGATAGAATTGCAAAAAAAATCTTATGATGCGTTTTTTCAAAAAAATGTTGAAACAGATAAGCGGACTTCGGTGGGGCTTCAGGGTGTTTTTCAGTCTATTTTTCCGATTCATGATTTTTCTGGAAAAGCTCAGGTAGAATTTTGCCGATATGAGTTGGAAGAGCCTAAATATGAAATTGATGAATCCCGTCAGAAGGGAGTAACCTATGCTTCTCCTTTGAAGGTGACGTTTCGTTTAATCGTATGGGATATCGATGAGGAAACGGGAGTTCGCTCGATTCGTGACATCAAGGAACAAGATGTTTATATGGGCGATATGCCATTGATGACGCCAAATGGGACGTTTGTCATTAATGGGACGGAGCGCGTTGTTGTTTCTCAGATGCATCGTTCTCCTGGCGTGTTTTTTGATCATGATCGTGGCCGCACCCATGCTTCCGGGAAATATTTGTTTGCAGCGCGTATTATCCCTTACCGGGGATCTTGGCTTGATTTTGAGTTTGATGCCAAGGATTTGCTTTATGTGCGCATAGATCGCAAACGTAAGCTTCCTGTCACGACGTTGTTGACAGCGTTGGATAGTGCCCACACGGAGGCACGCAGGCTTGCTGAGCCTGATATGCCTTTTTATGAGGCTCAAGGAATGTCTCGCGAAGAAATCCTTTCTTATTTTTACGACAATGGGGCTTATTCTTGGCAAGACGGTCAGTGGAAAACGGATTTTTCAGCCTCTCTTTGGAAAGGGGTTAAGTTAACTCAACCTTTGGTTAATGCAGAAACGGGGCAGGTTGTGGCGGAAACCGGCACAAAGCTGACAGCTCGTTTAATTAAAAAGCTTGAAGAAGATGGGTTGCGGAAAATTTTGGTTTCTGTGGAAGACTTGATGGGGCGTTACATCGCAGTAGACTTTATCAATGAAGCAACGGGGGAGATTTTCGCGGAAGCGGGTGATGAGATCTCTGAAGAGCTTCTTGATTTGCTTCGTTTTCATGGAATTGTTTCGCTTCCTATTTTGAATATTGATCACATAGCGGTGGGGTCTTATCTTAGGGATACGCTTTTGGCAGATAAAAATACGACGCGTGAAGAGGCTTTGTTAGATATTTACCGCGTTTTGCGTCCGGGAGAGCCGCCGACTTTGGAAAGTGCAGAAACTCTTTTTAAAAGTTTGTTTTTTGATCCAGAACGCTACGATTTGTCGTCCGTTGGGCGTGTTAAAATGAACGCACGTTTGGGCCTGAAAACTGCTGACACGGTCAATGTTTTGCAAAAACAAGATGTTTTGGAAATTGTTAAGGTGTTGCTTGGTTTGAAAGATGGGCGAGGCGAGATTGACGATATTGACAGCCTGTCGAATCGAAGGGTTCGTTCTGTGGGGGAGCTTTTGGAAAACCAGTATCGTTCAGGGCTTTTGCGAATGGAGCGGACGATTCGTGAGCGGATGGGGGCGGTAGATTTAGAAACAGCCATGCCCAATGATTTGATTAACGCGAAACCTGCAGCGGCAGTTTTGCGAGAATTTTTTGGGACGTCCCAGTTGTCACAGTTTATGGACCAGACGAATCCCCTTTCTGAGATTAACCACAAGCGTCGTCTTTCGGCTCTCGGTCCTGGGGGGGTGAAAAAAGATAGGGCTGTTTTTGAGGTTCGAGATGTGCACCCTACCCATTATGGGCGCATTTGTCCCGTTGAAACGCCTGAAGGGCCTAATATTGGTTTGATTAACTCCCTTGCGACCTATGCGCGGATCAACCCTTATGGCTTCATTGAAACGCCGTATCGGCGTGTTGCGAATCAGCGTGTGACGGATGAAGTTGTGTATTTGTCTGCCATCGAAGAGGGGCGTTACACCATTGCTCAGGCAAATGTTGAATTAGACGACACAGGAGCGTTTGTTCAGCCTGTTATCAGTTGTCGGCGTGGAGGGGATTATATCCTGGCTTCTTTTGAAGAAATTGATTTTGTTGACGTTTCGCCGAAGCAAATTGTGTCGGTTGCTGCCTCGCTCATTCCGTTTGTGGAAAATGATGACGCTAACCGTGCGTTGATGGGGTCTAACATGCAACGTCAGGCGGTGCCCCTTATTTCTGCAGATGCGCCGTTGGTAGGGACAGGCATGGAGGCAGCCGTTGCGAGGGATTCAGGCTCGGTAGTTTTGGCCCGTAGAGGTGGCGTAGTGGACCAGGTGGATGCGTCTCGTATCGTGATTCGAGCTACGGAAGATTTATCTCCAGGAATGCCGGTTGTGGATATTTATAATCTTCAAAAATTTAGAAAATCTAATGCCAATACGTGTGTTAACCAAAAACCAATTGTGTGTGTGGGCGATTTAGTTAAAAACGGAGATATTATTGCGGACGGTTCTGCGACTCAGCGGGGCGAATTAGCCTTAGGGCGTAATGTGTTGGTTGCTTTTATATCCTGGAACGGGTATTGTTTTGAAGATTCTATCATTATTTCTGAGGCCTTGGTTAAAGATGACGTTTACACGTCTATCCACATTGAAGAGTTCGAAGTTTCGGCACGGGATACAAAGCTTGGGAATGAAGAAATTACCCGAGATATTCCTGGAGTCGGGGAAGAAACCCTTCGGCATTTAGATGAAGCCGGCATTGCTTACATTGGCGCAGAAGTTAAGCCTGGGGATATTTTGGCTGGGAAGGTGACGCCTAAAGGGGAAAATCCTATGACCCCTGAGGAAAAACTTTTGAGGGCTATTTTTGGAGAAAAAGCTTCTGATGTAAGGGATACGTCATTAAGGCTGCCGCCAGGGATTTCAGGAACGGTCGTGGATGTTCGCGTCTTTTCAAGAAGAGGGGTCGACAAAGACGAGCGCGCCTTATCTATTGAGCGGGCAGAAATTAACAGTCTTTCAAAAGACAGGGATGCGGAGCGTTCTATCCTTGAGCGTAATTTTTACACAATGTTGGCGCCCCTTTTGATCGGTGAAAAGCTCGTTAATAACGTTGATGCCCTTAAGGCCAAGCAGGTTTTGACGGAAGAATTGTTGAACAATCTTCCCAAGCACCTTTGGAAACAGATCGTGGTTGCGAATGATGATCGCATGCAGCAAGTTGAGGCGCTCAAAGAGCAGCATAATAAGACCCTTGAAGCGCTCCGTAAACGTTTTGAGCAAAAAGTTGAAAAAATTCGCCGGGGCGATGAGCTTCCAACTGGGGTGATGAAGACGGTTAAAATCTTTGTGGCGGTTAAGCGTAAGTTGCAGCCAGGGGATAAAATGGCTGGACGACACGGAAATAAAGGGGTTGTCTCGCGCATTGTTCCCGTGGAAGATATGCCTTATTTTGAGGATGGAACCCCTGTCGATATCATTTTGAATCCTTTGGGGCTTCCTTCTCGTATGAATGTGGGGCAAATTTTGGAGACTCATCTGGGGTGGGCTTCCATTGGGCTAGGGAAAAAAGTTCGAGAATGCTTGGAGTCTATGGCGGCTTCTGGCGCGAAGGATACCAGTTCGTTGCGCCAATTTTTAGGTGGACTTTACGAGCGTAAAGAAACATCTGAAGAAGTTGAAGCCATGACAGACGAGGCGATTGTTGAGATGGCATCCCATATGACCCGTGGCGTTCCCATGGCGACCCCTGTTTTTGATGGGGCCCGGGAAACAGATATTGTGCATGAATTGGGCAAGGCTGGGTTAGACGCTTCCGGGCAAGCGGTTTTGTATGATGGCCGAACAGGCGAAGCGTTTGATCGAAAAATCACCATCGGCATCATTTATATGATGAAGCTGCACCATTTGGTGGATGAAAAAATTCACGCCCGTTCCGTTGGTCCGTACAGCTTAGTAACCCAACAACCTTTGGGCGGAAAGGCACAGTTTGGTGGTCAGCGTTTGGGAGAAATGGAAGTTTGGGCCCTTGAAGCTTATGGCGCTGCGTATACGCTGCAAGAAATGCTGACGATTAAGTCGGATGACGTTTCAGGGCGCACAAAGGTGTATGAGGCCATCATTCGTGGGGATGATAATTTTGAATCTGGGGTTCCTGAATCTTTCAACGTGCTGATGAAAGAATTGAAGTCCCTTGTTTTGAATGTGGAATGTTCTCAACAAGAGGTATAGTGTAAACCCTTGTGTTAACGATATGATTTTTTATGAAAAAGAAGGTAGGATTTGATGACGCGTCAAAAGAAGCAGACTTCTCAGCAAAAACTTTTAACAGTTTTTGGCCAGGTTGCAGGTCCCCAATCTTTTGATCTGGTGCGTATTTCGATCGCGAGTCCCGATCAGATTCGTTCTTGGTCTTTTGGAGAGGTGAAAAAACCAGAAACCATTAACTATCGAACGTTTAAGCCAGAACGGGATGGTTTGTTTTGTGCGAGAATTTTTGGTCCTATTAAAGATTATGAGTGCTTATGCGGAAAATATAAGCGCATGAAATATCGGGGCGTCATTTGTGAGAAGTGTGGTGTTGAAGTAACCCTCACGAAAGTGCGTAGGGAGCGCATGGGGCATATTGAGCTGGCTTCTCCTGTTGCTCATATTTGGTTTACGAAATCGTTGCCAAGCCGGATTGGGGCTTTGCTCGACTTAACTATGAAAGAAATGGACAAGGTTCTATATTTTGAGAGCTATATTGTTACAGAGCCTGGAACCACTCCCCTCAAGTTGCATCAGTTGTTGAGTGAAGAAGAATATATAAGCGCACAGGACGATTATGGCGAGGGTGCTTTTCAAGCTTTTATTGGAGCTGAGGCATTTCGGGAGATGCTTCGGGCTATTGATCTTGAAAAGGAGCAGGTTCTCCTGAGGGAAGAGCTTGCCACGACAACGTCTGAAATGCGGCGCAAAAAGCTTTCTCGGCGTTTGAGATTGATTGAAGCATTTATACAGTCAGATACCCGTCCGGAATGGATGGTTTTGGAAGTTGTCCCTGTTATTCCTCCTGAGTTGCGGCCTTTAGTCCCCTTGGATGGTGGGCGGTTTGCGACTTCAGACCTTAACGATTTGTATCGACGTTTAATCAACCGTAACAATCGCCTCAAGCGTCTCATTGAGCTAAGGGCTCCTGAAATTATTATTCGCAACGAAAAGCGAATGCTTCAAGAAATTGTCGATGCTTTGTTTGATAATGGGCGTAGGGGGCGGCCTATTACGGGGGCTAATAAGCGACCTTTGAAATCACTTTCTGATATGTTGAAGGGGAAACATGGTCGTTTCCGTCAAAACCTGTTGGGTAAGCGAGTTGATTATTCAGGTCGTTCTGTGATTGTGGTGGGCCCTGAGTTAAAGCTCCATCAATGTGGTTTGCCTAAAAAAATGGCGCTGGAGTTGTTTAAGCCTTTTGTTTACTCACGTTTAGAGCGATATGGTTTGGCGCCAACCATAAAGGCTGCGAAACGGATGGTGGAAAAAGAGCGCCCAGAGGTTTGGGACATTTTAGAAGAAGTGATCCGGGAGCATCCAGTTCTTTTGAACCGTGCGCCAACGCTTCACCGTCTAGGAATTCAGGCTTTTGAACCGCTTTTGGTGGAAGGAAAGGCGATTCAGTTGCATCCATTGGTTTGCGCTGCTTTTAACGCAGATTTTGATGGCGATCAGATGGCAGTTCACGTTCCGCTTTCCATTGAGGCCCAGTTGGAAGCCCGTGTTTTGATGATGTCTACCAACAATATTTTGAGCCCTGCAAACGGGAATCCTATCATTGTACCCTCCAAAGATATTGTGCTTGGTTTATATTACCTGACGTTGATGACGGAAGGGGCAAAAGGGGAGGGGATGGTATTTGCTTCCCTTGGAGAGATTGAGCAGGCTTTATTTGAAAATGTTTTGTCTCTTCATGCCAAAATCACGGCAAGGTATAGCAGCTTTGATGAGCTGGGAAATGAGGTTATTCAGCGGGTTGAGACCACGCCAGGCCGTATGATTCTTGGCCAATTGTTGCCTAAACATTCAAAAATCAGCTACAGTTTGGTTAATCAGTTATTGACTTCTAAAGAAATTGGGAAGCTTTTGGATATCGTTTACCGTCACTGCGGGCAGAAGGAAGTCGTTATTTTTGGAGACAAGTTGATGGGGCTTGGCTTTAAATATGCAACCATTTCTGGCGTTTCTTTTGGTAAAGATGATTTGGTCGTGCCCCTTGAAAAAGGTAAGATGGTTGATGAAACATGGGATTTGGTGAACGAATATCGACAGCAATATCTTGATGGTCTTATCACCCAAGGGGAACGTTACAATAAGGTTACCGACGCTTGGACGAAGTGCACAGAAAAAGTTGCGGATGCAATGATGGACGAGATTTCCCAGGTAAAGCCAGGGAAATTGATGAATTCTGTTTATATGATGGCCCATTCAGGAGCACGAGGTTCAGCAGCTCAGATGCGTCAGCTTGCAGCGATGCGCGGTCTGATTGCGAAGCCGTCTGGGGAAATCATTGAAAACCCGATCATTTCGAATTTTAAAGAAGGCTTGACCGTCCTTGAGTACTTTAACTCCACCCACGGGGCCCGCAAAGGGTTGTCAGACACGGCTCTTAAGACCGCAAACTCAGGATATTTGACCCGTAGGCTCGTTGATGTCGCTCAAGATTGTGTCATTACTGAGCTTGATTGCGGAACAAGTCAGGGGCTTTCCATACGTCCTGTCGTGGAAGGTGGCGAGGTGATCGCGTCTTTGGGAGATCGTATTCTTGGGCGTACTGCAGCAGAAGACGTTATAGATTTGGTTTCAAACGAAGTTTTGATTTGTGATGGTGAGCTCATTGACGAGGAAAAAGTCGAGCGAGTTCAAAAAACAGGTGTTGACACGGTTAAAATTCGTTCTGTGCTGACTTGTCAATCTGAGACAGGGATTTGTGCAAAATGTTATGGTCGTGATTTGGCCCGGGGAACCCTTGTGAACAAAAACGAGGCGATTGGTGTGATTGCGGCCCAGTCCATTGGAGAGCCTGGAACTCAGCTTACCATGCGCACGTTCCACCTTGGTGGGGCGGCTCAACGTTCGGCTGAAGAATCTTTTGCAGAAGCAACGTTAGACGGCGTGGTTGGGATTAAAAATCGTAACACCATTGTCAACAGTGAGGGTGTGTCGATTGTTATGAGTCGCCATACAGAGCTTGTTATCTTAGATTCCCAGGGGCGGGAGCGTTCTCGTTATCGTGTGCCTTACGGGGCAAAGCTCTTCGTGGATGAGGGAGCTGTCGTTACCAAAGGTGCAAAAATGGCAGAATGGGACCCTTACACCGTGCCGGTGATTACAGAGCGTGACGGTATCGTTCATTTTGTAGATTTGGTTGAAGGCGTCTCTTTGAAAGAAGTTTTTGATGAGGCGACTGGAATTTCCAAGCACGTGGTTTCGGATTGGAGACAGTTTTCTCGTGGAACTGATCTTAAACCCCGGATTGTGCTTCGGGATAGTAAAGGTAACGCTTTGGCCTTTGCAAACGGCCTGGAAGCTCGTTACTTTCTCTCCGTGGATGCCATCGTAAACGTTGAAAACGGAGGTGCTGTAAAAGCTGGGGATGTGTTGGCGCGCTTGCCACGGGAAAGTTCTAAATCTCGCGATATCACAGGAGGTTTGCCACGTATTGCAGAGCTATTTGAAGCGCGGCGTCCGAAAGATTCCGCCATTATCAGTGAATACGATGGGCGGGTTGAATTTGGGAAAGATTACAAAACGAAGCGTCGTATTATGGTTGTTCCAGACCACAACCCTGAGGAGCCCGTTGAATATTTCATCCCCAAAGGAAAACACATTTTGGTTCAAGAAGGGGATGTTGTCAAAAAAGGAGATCTCCTTGTTGACGGAAGCCCTGTTCCCCACGATATCCTTCGTATTTTAGGTGTGGAGGCCCTTGCCTACTATCTTATTAACGAAATTCAAGAAGTGTACCGTCTCCAGGGTGTGCGTATTAACGATAAACATTTGGAAGTAGTGGTTCGCCAAATGCTCCAAAAAATAGAGGTTATCGATGCTGGTGACACCTCTTTGTTAATAGGAGATCAACTTAATCGTCCAGAATTTGAGGCCCTGAACACAAAAACAGAGGCTGAAGGAAAACGTCCTGCGACTGGTTTCCCAGTTTTGCAGGGTATTACCAAAGCTTCCCTTGCCACAGATTCTTTCATTTCTGCGGCATCCTTCCAAGACACAACACGCGTTTTAACAGAAGCGGCCGTATTTGGAAGGGAAGATCATCTCGTTGGCTTGAAAGAAAATGTGATCGTTGGGCACCTGATTCCAGCTGGAACAGGGGGAATTGTCCGTAAATTTAGACACATTGCTGCACAGCGGGATATGGAAAAATTACCGGTGTCTGCTGGCCTCTGTGAAGCAGATTCTGAACTTTGAGTCTAAAACTGAGGTTTTTGAGGAGGGGGAAAACCCCCTTGTCGAAACAGTGTAAACAAGATATATCTTGTTGGTCTCGGTTTAAAATAGGGCGTATAGCTCAGCGGGAGAGCGCTACGTTGACATCGTAGAGGTCACAGGTTCAATCCCTGTTACGCCCACCATTAAAATGGTTTATAGTTTGTTGGCTTGAAGATAAATTTTTTTTCAAAAAAAATTGTAAATGATTCAAAAATTTTATACAGGGCCATTCAAAATTTAGGAAAGCTTCAGCATGATGCGTTTTTCATTTAATTTAAGTAAAATCTTGGTTTTTCTTTTTGGAATTGGCTTTTTTAGCGCGGAATCTTCTTTTTCCTGCGATTGCGAGAATTCCCAAGACGAAACTCCGCAGGAGACATCCCAAGCAGAAAGTGTGGCGTCTGTCGTAACTGTTGTTTCACCTTGGGTGCGTCCTTCTTTGAAAGGTCGTAATGCGGGCGTTTTTATGAAGCTATTGGCTCCTGTTCAAAACCAGAAAGATAATTTGGTGGGGGGAAGCACGCCAGTTGCAAAAAATGTTGAATTGCATGCCCATGTGAAAGATGACAAGGGAATTTTCCGGATGCGCCCTGTTAAGGAGATTCAGGTGGAGAAGGAGAGAGACCTAAAACCAGGTGACTATCACGTGATGCTGATGTCTTTAAGCCGCGACCTCAAAAAGGGAGATATGGTGGACTTAACGCTGCAGTTTGAAAAATCAGGAAAGTTACAGGTGAAAGTTCCTGTGCAGGAAAGGGCGCCCCGTTGAGCAATTTTCTGGGTAAGTGCAAACGGGTAAGGGTATGAGCTCTTTTCAACCAGAATTTTTACAAAAGCTTCGTAACCGCGTCGTGCTGTCTGAGGTTGTGTCACCTACGGTACGTTTGGCTGGACGTGGAAAAGAAATGCTGGGGCTTTGCCCGTTTCATAAAGAAAAAAGCCCTTCTTTTACGTTGAATGACGAAAAGGGGATTTATTATTGTTTTGGCTGTGGCGCCCATGGGGACGCCATTTCTTTTTTGCGTGCCATGCATCATCTGACTTTTGTGGAGGCGGTTACCTTTCTTGCTGAAAAAACAGGCCTTTCCTTAGAATTAAGTGAAACGGGCAAGCATTTTTCTGGAGAATCAGGCTATAAGCGATTGTATCTTGCTTTGGAGAGAGCTTGCGTTTATTTCGAAGCTCAACTTGCGACATCTTGGGGTGAAAAAGCACGGGCATACCTTCAGCGCAGGGGCGTTTCTAGCCTTTCACAGAAAGAATTTAGGTTAGGTTGGGCGCCTGTTTCTAACGCTTCACTCCAAAGACAGCTTCAGCAAGAAGGATTTTCTGCGGATGAATTAGTCCAAGCAGGGCTTATCGGAATTTCCCAGAACGGGGGTGGGTTTTATGATCGTTTCAAGGAGCGTTTGACGTTTCCGATCATGGATGCCCAGGGGCGGGTTATTGCATTTGGGGGACGTTTACTGGAACCCCACCCCAAAGCGCCAAAATACCTTAATTCACCTGAAACGCCTCTTTTTTTTAAAAAGCAATCGGTTTATGGGGCTTTTCAGGCCCGTCGATCCCAAGCTTTGAAAGATAAGCCTGTGATCTGGGTTGAGGGATATATGGATGTTATCAGCCTGCAGCAAGCTGGCATGGGAAAGGCGCTTGCTCCTCTAGGAACTTCTCTAACAGAGCCGCAGATAGCCAAAGCGTGGCAGATAGATCCAGAGCCTTTTGTGTGCTTTGATGGAGATCTTGCTGGCCAAAAAGCTGCGTTTCGTTTGGTGGAACGGGTACTTCCTTTGCTTAAGCCTGGTTGCTCCTTTCGGTTTATACGTCTCCCCATAGGGGAAGATCCAGACAGTTTGCTGGTTACAGATCGCCGAGCCCTTTTGGAACGCTTGATAGAAACAGCGTTTTGTTTGGTAGATTTTTTGTGGCAATATCACGTGGAAACGCTGCCTTTGCAAACCCCTGAACAAAAAGCTTTTTTCCATAAAACCTTAAAAACATGGGTGGGACGTATTCAAGATCCTGAAGTTAAATCCCTTTATTATCTTTTTTTACAAAAAAAATGGGATCAGCTGTTGAAGGAAGAGCGAAAAGTGACGCGGCAAAAGCCAGTGAATTTTTCTGCTACCAAACACGCGTCTTTTTCCCAAAAAAGCAGCGTCCCTAAACCTTTATTTGATCTTTTACACCTGCAAAGAAAAATTTTACTTGCAGTTCTCATCAATCACCCCCATTTATTAGAGGAAGTCAATGAATCGCTTGTTACGTTAGATTTACCAGAGCAAAGCAATTTTTCTTGTTTGCGGGACGCTTTGTTGGAATGGTCTGCTGAGGAAGGAAATCTTATTTCTCAAGAAAATGTATCTCATTTTTTGAAAAATGCGCTAATTGAGAAAGGTTTGGCAGAAGTTATGCACCGTATTTTAACGTCGGATGTGTATGTGCATGCTTCTTTCTCAAGGCCAGAAGCTTTGTTGGAGCAGGCGAGGGAAGGGTGGCACGATGTGCTTACCCATTATCAAAAACAGAGTAGTTTTAAAAAAGAATTGAAAGAAACCCAAAAGACTTTAGAAAGCAATATGTCTGAGGATGCTTGGAAGCGTTTGCGAAGCTTGAAAGAATCTTCTTTTTTTAAAATGGATTCGTGAAAGAAAATTTCCAAATCATTAAAACATTTATGTTGAAGTAGTTAAAGGAAGAGAGTAACAAAAATGGCGACGAAGCCGGTGACAGAAGAGAAAGATTTATTTGAAGAGACTTCCGAAGTTGCTTTGCTTGATAAAGCAAATTCGGTTAAGCGGTTGATTGTTAAGGGTAAAGAGCGCGGTTTTATCACCTATGACGAACTTAACCGCCTTTTGCCATCAGACCAGGTTTCTTCCGAACAAATAGAAGATGTGATGGCTTCTCTTTCAGAAATGGGGATTTCTCTCGTTGAGGCGGAGGATGATTTTCAAGAGGAAGAGGAAATTGTTGCTCAGCCAGAAGAGGACGAAGAAGGGGAGAAGCCGGGGGCCCAACTAGAGGCTTCCCGAACAGACGATCCGGTTCGTCTCTATTTACGAGAAATGGGTTCAGTGAGCCTGTTGACGCGTGAAGGTGAAATCGACATTGCAAAACGGATCGAAGCAGGTCGAGAAATGGTTATTGGAGCTATTTGTGAAAGCCCGTTGACCATGAAGGCTCTTATCACCTGGGGAGATGCGCTTCAAGAGGGTAAAATCCTCTTGCGGGATATTATAGATCTTGAAACAACCTATGAAGGGGATGGAGACGCCTCTGAAGAAGAGCTTGAAGATATTGAAGAAGAAGCGGAAGAAAAGGAGCCATCTGAAGAGGGAAGCGTTGCAACAGAGGCAACAGATGCCACGGAAGAAGATTCAACCGTTTCCCTTAATAGCATGGAAACATCCCTTATGCCGGGGGTTTTGGAAAAATTTGAACAAATTTCTTCTACCTATGAGAAGCTGAGGAAGACCCAGGATAAACGTTTGGAGGCCTCGCGGAAAGGGAAATCTAATTCCTCTTCTCTCGAGAAAGAATATGAGGGGTACCGTCAACAATTGATTGAGCTGATGAAGGGTGTTCATCTAAATCCCCTTCGCATTGACGAGCTTGTGGAGCAATTGTATGGTTTTAACCGCCGGCTTATCAGTTTAGAGGGACGATTGTTACGTTTGGCAGAGTCTTCGGGGATCAGTCGTGCGCATTTTCTCGAAAATTATTATGGACAAGAGCTGGATCACAATTGGTTTTCAACGATAGAAACACTTCCATCAAAAGGTTGGAAAAATTTTCTGGAACGTCACCGTGATGAAGCGACGGTTATCCGGCAAGATGTTTCTCAGATTCCAACGGAATTTGGTTTGCATTTAAATGAATTCCGCCGGATTGTTTCTACTGTTCAAAAAGGGGAGCGAGATGCGACCCGCGCAAAAAAGGAAATGATAGAAGCTAATTTACGCTTGGTGATTTCCATTGCGAAAAAATACACCAACAGAGGGCTTCAGTTTTTAGACCTGATTCAAGAGGGAAATATTGGCTTAATGAAAGCCGTTGAAAAATTTGAATATCAGCGAGGTTATAAATTTTCAACCTATGCAACTTGGTGGATTCGCCAAGCTATTACGCGCTCTATTGCAGACCAGGCTCGTACGATTCGTATTCCTGTCCATATGATAGAAACCATCAATAAATTGGTGCGGATGTCGCGACAGATTCTCCATGAAATTGGGAGAGAACCTAATCCAGAAGAGCTGGCAGAGCGCCTTATGATGCCTCTGGATAAAGTTAAAAAAGTTTTGAAAATTGCAAAAGAGCCCATCAGCCTTGAAACCCCTATTGGAGATGAAGAGGATAGCCATCTGGGCGACTTTATTGAAGATAAAAATGTTGTGGCGCCGGTGGATGCTGCTATTCAAAGTAATTTGAAAGATACGACTACGCGGGTGCTCTCCAGCCTCACAGCAAGGGAAGAGCGTGTTTTAAGGATGCGCTTTGGGATTGGCACAAATGAACATACCCTAGAAGAAGTAGGGCAGCAATTTAATGTGACCCGCGAGCGGATCCGTCAAATTGAAGCAAAAGCCATTCGAAAGTTGAGGCATCCAAGTCGTTCCAGAAGGCTAAGAAGTTTCTTGGATACTTAATGGAATGCCAAGCGTTAGGGGGCTGTGCAGTCCGCAAGTTTATGGAAATTTTCCATGGATTGCGGAGGCACGACGGCTTCAGTTTTTTCTAAAACTTCGATAATATGGCGTTGTTGCACGCAGACCTATTTTTAAAATTTATGTGGGTCTAGACTCAGGCTTTTTTCCGTTTGTGTAAAAACAAACCTTTGCAACAAATTTTTTTTCTGACATCATTGGAAAAAATTTGAAAAATGCAGAAAAGGAAGCACCATGAAACTGGGGCCATGTAAGACGGGACGGATCCATTTTGTTGGGATTGGCGGTGTTGGCATGAGTGGCATTGCGGAAGTTCTCTATGCTCTAGGCTATTGCGTTCAAGGAAGTGATCAACAAGAAAACGCACTGACCCAAAGGCTGCAAGAAAAAGGAATCCCCATTTTTTTTGAGCATCATGCCCGCAACCTTGAAGGGGTTCAGGCTGTTGTCGTTTCGTCTGCAGTGCCTAAACACAATCCAGAGCTTGAAGCTGCGCGTTTCCAAGAAATCCCCGTCATTCGCAGGGCAGAAATGCTCGCAGAGCTCATGCGCCTCAAATTTTCTATCGCCATCTCAGGAACCCACGGCAAAACCACGACAACCTCATTGATAGGTGCGCTTTTAGAAAACGGAGGGCTTGACCCAACTGTGGTTAATGGCGGCATTGTAAATGCCTATGGAAGCAATGCACGTTTTGGAAAAGGCGACTGGATTGTGACAGAAGCAGATGAGTCTGACGGAAGCTTCACGAAGCTTCTCGGAACCCTCGGGGTTGTCACCAACATTGATCCAGAGCATATGGAATTCTATGGCACGCCCGAAAATCTAGAAAATGCTTTTTTAACTTTCCTACATAACTTACCTTTTTATGGCCTTGGCATCTTGTGCATTGATCACCCTCGGGTGCGTGCCCTGAAAACCCTCGTAAAAGATCGGCGGTTGGTCACTTATGGGTTTAGCGAAGATGCCCAAATTAAAGCATCCCAAGTGCGTGTCACACGAGAGGGAACTTTTTTTGATGTGATCTTTTCATCTAAACGATTTCCAAAGCTTGCGCCTTGGAAGCAACTGCGCCTCAGCCTCTATGGCGAACACAACGTCCAAAATGCCCTCGCGGCCATAGCGGTAGCCCAAGAGCTGGAGATTCCTGAAGCACTCGTGCGGGAAACATTTAAAAATTTTTCCGGCGTAAAGAGACGCTTTTCAGAAACCGGTTGTGTAGGGGGAGTGACCATCATTGATGACTACGCCCACCACCCGGTAGAAATTGCAACGGTCTTAAAAACCGCGCGCCAGTTGTGTTCTGGCGGGCGCGTCATCGCGGTGTGTCAACCCCATCGATATTCACGACTGGCTGATTTATTTGATGAATTTCAGGCTTGCTTCCATGATGCAGATGCGGTGATTTTACTTCCCCTTTATGGCGCAGGAGAGCCTCCTCTTCCCGGCATTTCTTCCCAAGCCCTGGCAGAGGCTTTAAAGACAAAACAACAAGCGGTTATAACTGTTGAAAATTTTGAAACCTTGGCACCAGTGCTTGCTCCCATCCTCCAACCAGGAGACATGGTCATTTGCATGGGAGCAGGCAGCATCACATCCCTCGCGAAAACCCTGCCTGAAGCACTGGCCTCCTTTTTTTTACCCAACCAAACTAAAGTGGCTTGTAGATGAATACAAACCTTAAAAATTTAATTTAGCCTCCAGCCGCTAAGCAATTTTTGATATGTTTGCGATTCTCGCTTGTGCAACTTTTCGCTGCAAATTCTCTGATTTTTCTAACTTTACAAGAGCCTCTATTAAAGGCGATTTTACAAATTTCTGTTTTTTCGCTATCGGGAAGATCTTTAAAAAATTTTGCTTCCTGTCGACTGCAATTCTTGACATCTTTTTCATCACAGATTTTTAGGCAAATATCTTGAATTTCTTTTATTTTACAAGCTTTTTTATTACACCCATAGTAGCATATATTTGAGGCAACAGCTTCTTGAGTTATATAAAAAGAACCCAACAGCATGCTTAAAAAAAGTAATTTTCTCATTTTCTTTCCTTTACGTCAATATTTTTTATCATTTTAAATTTATTTTAGTTAAAAAAAAACAAATGCCAATTTTTGTTTTATTAAACACATTCTTTTAGCTGCAAATTTCAAATCTTTTAGACACGTTCTATAAAATTTGGTGTTGGGCAATTTGTTGAAAATATTTTATTTGTAAATATTGAGAAATGATCATTTTATTGTTCAAATTAACGCTGAATTGTTCTTACAAAAATAAACGAAAAGAAGCCAATTATCGCCGACTTCAGCGATTGGCTAGCGCTCCACCTTGAAGCTACGATTTACCTTCAACACGCCATATCTTTAATATAAAAATTCCGGCTGGGGGAAGGAGGGGATTTTTTGCAGATAAGTTCTTCCCTTTTGTGGAAAATCATCGTATAAAAGTGATGTCCTGTAGCTGATCAATTAAATAGTGTTTAGATAGGTAGTTTATTATGCCAATTGAGAGAACTTTGTCCATCATCAAGCCAGATGCGACGCGTCGCAATTTGACGGGTATCATCAACAGCCGGTTTGAGCAATCAGGCCTTCGCATTGTTGCCCAGAAGCGCCTTCAATTTTCCCTCGAACAGGTTGAGAAATTTTACGCTATTCATGCGGAGCGCTCATTTTTTAAATCTTTATGCGAAATGATGGCTTCTGGTCCTGTTGTGGTCCAGGTTTTAGAAGGTGAAAATGCTATTCAGCGTAACCGTGAAATTATGGGAGCAACCAACCCTGCAAATGCTGCTGAAGGAACGATTCGAAAACTTTTTGGGGAGTCCATTGAACACAATTCGGTTCATGGCTCAGATAGCCCAGAAACTGCAGCTGAAGAGATCCGTTTTTTCTTTTCTGAAATTGAAATTATTGGTTGAGCCTCTTATTTTTGTGGGGGTGAAAAAAAAGCGACACAAAATTTGTCCAACAAATTTTTGGAAGGGGTATGCTTTCCTGTGCACATCCCGCGCCCTAGGGTAAGGATTTGAGAGACAATCCAGTCGCCTGCTTCAACACCCTTGGAAGCACCTGCGACGCCACCCCCAACAGCTGCGACACTACCAACAACAATGCCGCCGATAACGGGAGCTACTACACTTCCAGCTCCTGGAGCAACCATAGTTCCAATCACTTCTCCCACGCCAGCGCCTGTTGCTGCACCGCCTGCGCCACTGATACCTACCCCCAGGAGCCCTCCTCCAGCGCCACCTGCAATTTTGCCTGCGGTAGTAATGCACAATTTTGGATTTTTAACTGCAAGACACTTAGGAACGTTGATTTTGATGCTAGACCCAGGGCATTCACGGCAAAGGTTTTGCGCTTCTAAGCAATGACACGCCAAACCTGGTACGCACACGGTTGCGCAGAAAATTTTGTTGACGATATCGTCAAGGATCGTTGCGTTGGCTGAGTTGAAAGACAGCAGGGCGCCAACAAGGAGCCATTTGTACGTGAATGAGGATTGGGACATGGGCGCAAACTTCCCCCTTTTTTGAAGCTTTAACCCATTGTAAAAGAAGAGAAATTAAAAAAAAATTAAAATCAAAGGATAAGGAGAGCCGCTGAATCCACTCAAGAAAGGGGAGCTACCTTCAAATTCCGCTCAATAATCCACGCTGCTTGGATGGCTTCCAAGATACGTTCATTGGAGCGTGCAGGATCATCAGAAAAATCAGGAAGCTGCTGAACCCATCTCCAAAGGTCTGTAAACCGCAAACCCAGCAGATCTGCCTCTGGATGCGCCTCTTCCAAGAGCTCTGCAATCTCCTCAATATCAGTCCAGCTTAAAGACATATGGGTGACCTTTCATCCTACCATCATGTTACGTGTGGCAGAGGGCAAGGAAACAACCAAACCATCCAGCTCGGGAGAAATAATGATCTGGCAACCAAGCCTGGACGTTTGGGTTAAACCAAAGGCAAGGTCCAGCATATCGTCTTCATCTTCTGAGGCTTCTCCCAACAGCTCATACCACTCAGGGCTGACCACCACGTGGCAGGTTGAGCACGCAAGGGATCCCTCACAAGCACCTTCCAGATCAATTTTGTTCTCATGTGCAATTTCCAGAACCGAGAGCCCAACAGGGGCTTCAACCTCAAGGCTAGACCCGTCTTTTTGAATAAATGTCATCTTCGGCATACACGGTTCCTTCTCGAGACCATAAACTTTAAAAAACATAAAGTGTTCAACACCCCCATTATTTTCCACTTCTTCATTCCTAGCAAAGTTTTTTTTGCTGAGCAAACTTTTTTTTAAATATTTTTAAGCGAACCTATAGACATGAAAAAGTACATAGCTTCAATTTTGGCTGGATTATTAAGCGCTGGGTTTGCTGGGTGCTCTCTTTTGCCAGAACCACCGGCCCCTAGTGAGCGAATCTTAATAGATCCAGACCCGCTTCCAACGCCTTTGCCTGCCAGAGGGAAAAAGCGATCGATGTGGGTGTGGGTGGAGGATCCTCAAACAGAAAGCTTTTTAGAAACATCTAACGTGCTCTTAAGGCCTACGCCTCACACCCTTGGATCTTATGAGGGGGTTGTTTGGGTTTCTCCGCCTGGGACCATGCTGAAAAAAGTTTTGGTCAAGTCCCTCGTTGCTTCTAAGGGGTTTGAGGGGGTTACAGAAACTTTTCAAAACACAAGCCTGCCTTTGGCAAAAGTCTCTATAATTTTAGATGGGTTTTGGATTGATCATACTCTGGGGGGCGGGGCCCAGGCCCGTATCAAAGGAACCCTCCGCCTGGAACGAGATTTTTCTAGCGCCACAAATAAACAGGTGGTGCAAGTTTTTGACATCAAAGTTCCCGTGCGTGGATCAGGCAAGCAAGCTATTTTCCAAGCAATCGAAGAGGCTGTTAAACAATGGGCCCAAAACGCTGCAACATGGATTTATCAGATGTAGCGCATTAAAGTGGGTTTTTACAAACGTAATAATCTCTTAAAGTTGGGTAGTTTGAGAACGCGTCGTAATAAGCACCATTGTTTACAAGCTCTACCTCATGGAATAAGGTGCGCAGGTGGTTTTGCGTTATGTTCCTCAGATGCCTTTCTGCATTTGCGTCCAAACGCTCCACTCTTTCTATTTCTTCGGGGTATTCGGTCTCTAGTTTGTAGAGTACATAGTCTCCCCCGAAAATTTCATTAGGGGTCACGCTATAGTTGTCGCGTTGCGTTATATAATCTGCGACAGTTTGCTTAGCAATGGCGAGGTGTTCTGGCTCAAAACTCTCAAATTCTTGGAAAAGCCTGTTGCTTAGATCACTTTGCGTCCAATGGTTTGGTATGGAATAATCATATGGCGTATAGATGGGCTCTTGCGTTTCGCTACAGATTGAAGGTTGGAGCGCTGATTCAAAGATAAACGTTGAAGTTGTCTCTTTTTTGAGCAATTTTGAAAACCGGGTGGCAGGGTCTGAGCTCTTATCATCTGCAAAAAATTTCCAGGTACTCATATCCACGACAACCCTGGAAAAAAGACTGTTAAACCTCGAACAAAACGTATCATCAGAAAAATCTCCCCACAGATGCAACCGGTTTTGAAGCGCGCTACCTTTAGGGGTGGCCATATCGCTCGAGATCCAAAACTCTTTTGAGCCTTCCGGGACGAGGGGCAGCGTTTCGTGAGCTTGTCGACCAATGAGTAAACAGGGTGCTTCTCCCTGCTCGGTTTTTTGGCGTATCATTTCAAGCGTTTTTGTATTAACCGAAATTTGATCGGGGAGGTCTTCGTTACTGGACAAACTGTCTTTAGATGGCACCGCAAAACCTTCAGCCAACACCCTTGTAAAGAAGAAAGAAAAAACTAGAATAGCGCGCAACATAGAAAAATCCTCTAAAGAAATACAAAGCAATCAAATAATTCCATAAAAAGACAAGCTGGTCAATTTTTTTTATTCAACGGTCACAGATTTTGCTAAATTACGAGGCTGATCCACGTCCGTTCCTAGGCAAAGGGCGGTGTAATAAGCCAAAAGCTGAAGGGGGAGGGCATAAAGCAAGGGCATGGTAAAGCTGGATGTTTCAGGGAGGATGTAAAAGCTGGCAGAAAGGTGTTTAAGCTTCTCCCTCCCTTTTTCATCGGTCAGGATGATCAGCTTCCCTTTGCGGGCTGCAACTTCTTGAATGTTGGAAGCCGTCTTATCAAAATAGCCATCGTGGGGAGCCACCACCACCACCGGAACGTGCTCATCAATCAGGGCGATGGGGCCGTGCTTCATCTCACCCGCTGGATAAGCTTCTGCATGGATGTAAGAAATTTCCTTAAGCTTGAGAGCTCCTTCCAGGGCCAGAGGAAAAGCGGCGCCTCGTCCCAGGTATAAAACCGTTTGGGCTTGGGCAAGGATGCTGGCGATCTCTTGGAGCGGAGTTACATTTCCCAGAAGAGGCAACATTTGGGCGGGTAATGCTTCCAGAGCATCAAGGTGGGCCTGCAGCGCTCGGGTAGAAAGGGTGTTTCGTTTCTCTGCGATTTTTAAACACAACAGCGCCAGCACCATCAGCTGGCTTGTAAAAGCCTTTGTTGAGGCAACACCAATTTCAGTTCCTGCTTGGGTATGCAGGCTGATATCAGCAGCTCGGTCAATCGAGCTGGAGGGAACGTTCACCAAAGCAAGCACTTTTTGGCCTTGGTTTTGGGCATATTCAAGGGCGCCTAGGGTGTCTGTTGTTTCTCCAGATTGGGACACAACGCAGGTAACCCCACCTTCCGGGAGGGGAGGGCAGCGATAGCGAAATTCAGAGG
>JBOFKI010000033.1:0-17458 GCA_051657245.1 Alphaproteobacteria bacterium
AACGGCTTATTGGGGGAAAGATAAGAGAGCCAGTTATCGATAACCCAGAAAAGGTTTCCCGCGCACAAGACGCCATGATGAAGGCTGGAACAGCTGGAAACCCCTTAGGTTTTCGCTATTGGATTCTGCTGGAAGAAGCGGTATACCAGGATCAAATGAAACAAACAAAACGTAAAAGCATAAAGGCGGCGCTTGAAGAAGAATTTGAAGTGCAACTATTGAGCGGGCCCCTCAAATCTGCTATGGAATTGGGATTTATGGTTTTTGGAAAACCTTATCTGGACTCAAAAACAAAGCAGATCTTAGAGCAGAATGAAAAAATTTTTCAACTTATTGACAATCTATATTTTCTGGATGAATGGCCAAAACAGATGGGTGCATTTTTGAAAAAACACAATTCAACGTACTGCCCTAAATCCTTAAAAAATGAATAATCTTTTGATTTTATTATTTTTTTTCGTAAACTTAACCCATCATTTTAAGTAAAAAAGGAGATCCTAACATGCAGTTGATGCAGCAATTGATCTTAGGCTTATGCTGTTTACTGATGCCTGCCGCCCTCTTTGCAACCGATTTAAAGGTGAAAGTTTTAAGCGTTGGCCAAGGCAATGGGGTCCTTGTCAGCTCAGGAGAGCAACACATGATTGTTGATTTTGGCAGCACGGCTTTCACAAATGAGTGGAGCATTCCTTTGGATGAATTGGGATCTTCTTCGGAAGAAAATTCCGATGGTTCTCCAAAAGTGGATCAATCCACCCAGAAAAATATCACCAAAAAAAGGGCCATCAAGGGGAAAAATCCTGAATCTCAAAAACCACCCATCCTTAAAAAACGAAACAAAGTCATGGAAAATATAAGAAAATCCTTACATCGAGATGGAGATTTTTATGTCAAGACCGTGGTGGTAACCCATGGCGATAAAGACCATTACAGCTGGTTACCAGAATTATTTGATAGGGATATATACATCCTTGAACATCTTATTTTAGTAGGATTACCGTCCCATTACGAAGATAAAGATGCTAAATTTATCACTTGGGTAAAAAATCGCTTGCAAAAAGGTAACACGAAAGTTTACTTCCCGGCCGTTATCCACGAAGCTGTAACGACGGTTGAAGATTTTGAAAAATTAAAAAAATCAGAAGCAGTGGCTGAACATGTGCACCACCAACAAACGGATACAGCTCAAACGGGGGCATCGTTTTTGGATGAGGCCCTTAATTTTGGGAAAGACCTTCAAATCTCTTTGCTGTCCGTCAATCCAACCCATGTTAAAGAAGAAGGGCAATCGCCTATGCGGATGTCCTATTCAGACGATGCCAACGCCGATAGTTTGGTGATGAAGTTAACCCACCAAGCAGGCTCTATAATCTTAACAGGGGATGCCACAGAGTTAACCACCAATCGAATCATCCGTAATTACCAAAGTAATCCTTCCTTCTTGGAAACAGATATCTTGTTGGCCAGCCACCATGGTGCTTCTTCCCAAGGTACAAACAGCAAAGAATGGATGAGCTATACGAAGCCTAAAGTGGTTTTGGTCAGCAATGGATTGACATATGAACATCCGACCTATACGGCCTATGAAGCCTTTAAAACCTCAGAAAAACTTTTGTCTTTTAAGTCCCACTATGTGTTAACAGGTTTGAGCGAAGAAGATAAGAAACAAAATATAAAAAAGGGGAAAAAAGAAGCAGAAGAGCTGCCAACCCTGAAACGTCATAAAACCTATCGTGGGATTTACAGCACGTTAAGTAATGGAGACCTGACCCTTACTTTTTTGGATCAAAAAGATATTAAACTTGAAATAGAAACGTCGGACAGCCCTATCCTCTTATCCCAAGGGAGCTCAGCTTTGACGGCAAAAGAACCTGACACAGAAGAAAAAGTAACAGTCAGAGAAGAAAAGGGCATTTATACCCTGACGCCTTTAACAGTGCCTTCCCAGCAACAAGAAGCGAAAGCTGAACAAAATCCTGAAACCATCAGCACCCCCCTTGAATCAAAGGGCCAAAAAAGATCAGGAAATCCAGCACAATCCTTGGGCGGTAAAAAAGCAAAACAGAAAGCCCCCTTTGTATTGGAAGAATAGGGATTCCCCCTCACCACACGCCCCTTCACCCCCCGACATAATTTAAAAAAAACATAAAAATAGTCTAAAATCTTTCGGATATTAGAGAATTTTAAGCGTCTATTGACGGGTTGTATAGCCCCCATTGAAGAAGGTTTAGCGCGTCGAGAAACCCCTTTAAATAAGCCCCATATTGCAGGCCTTTGCTGATGTTGTATCCTGTGTTTTATCCTGTCGAAGTTCTCCTACAACGGCGTTGGTGTCAGGTCAAAGCCGAACCATCCAAAGAGCGCGCTCTATCAACCGACTTTTGGCCAACGCTTTGATGGACCTTCTTATCGTCATGGAAAGGCTTCGTTCTTGGGCTTGTTGACATGATCTGTGCTCAAGGACGACAGGTTATTTTGATGATCGATCAAAGTAAAATGTCGAAGGTCTGCACTCATTTTCTGCGCTTTATATCCTAAAACTCTGGGCTTATAAAAGTTAAGAAAGCGATAGGCAAAAAATCCAGATTCATCTCAATTCAAAAAAACCTAAAGCCCTTCTCCTCAGCTGTTCAAAAATTTTTAAACAGCTGTCCAGCGCCGGAATCAAAGAAACGCTAAATGCGTTAAAACTGGATCTTCGTTCCTAGGATAACCGTATTAGCCCTCTGGTTTTTAACCGCTTTTACTGACCCACCTAATGCATCATGCAACATACGGGCTTCGTAAAGCGCGCTCGGGTTTTTGAGATTGTGGTTAGCATATTCACCATATACCACCAAGCCTTCTGCTACTTTATGCTCAACGCCTCCAGCAAAAACATCTCCTTTGGCTTTATGGTTTTCAAACCCTGTTTTGCGCTCACTGTGGTAATACCCAAGGCTCACCTTTGTGTCGGGCGTAAAAGCATAGCTCACGCCCACGTTAAACATGTCCGCCGCACGGGCTTTACTGGCGACATAGTTCAGAGGCACAGAAGCAGTCGTTGGATAAGGATCCACACCGAGAACATCCGTCTTCAGTTGGTTTGATTTCCCACCTCGCATATATTCCGCCCCAAAGCTGAAATTTTTATATTCCACAACACCCCCCACAGCCCACGCACGGGTATTTTCCCGGTCCAACAAGCCTGCTGTCGTTGCTTTTTTCTCAGGTCTTGTTGTCCCAGCAATCCCTGTCAAAGAGAATGAAAGCTTAAGACCATTTTGCAATTCTCGCATATAGTTCAATCCAACAGAGATACTGTTGCGGTCAAAGGGCACCGGCGCATCCCCGTTGGGATGAGAAGCCGTATTCAACCTCGCAGAACCATCGTGCTTTGTATCAGGGGCAAAGCTGATCCCCAGTTGAACACCTTCTAAACGTGGCGTTACATAGGCAATTTTTGTTGCATCTCCTGTATCTCCTGGAAGGTCGACTGTGGTTTTAACACCCGTTGTAACCCCTAGAATGTTTTCAAAACTGCCATCAAATCCACCGGAACCTACTTGGGCATCAAAACCACCCACCGCCATGATGTCTTCAACACCCGCAGTATCCCCCAGGATGATGCTTCCCCAATTTCCCTCAAATTTGAGGTAGGTCTCCCGTACAGAATTTGTCGCGTTGGTGTCTCCTGTAAGGCTGAAATGCAACGAATAGTTCAGCCCAAAATCTGATTTTCCGAAAGCTTTAAAATTAATCTTAGAACTGTCCAAAGAAAACATTACGCTTGCATCTTTAGGTTTTGTTTCCTCAGGATCAGTGCCCGCGGTTTTAAACGTCTGAACCGTTCTTTGGCTTTGCTCTCCCGAGATAACGTTAAAAGAAGACTTTCCAGAAATTTCTAAACGTAATTTTTTCTCTTTCTCTTTCGGGGCTGCAACATTAGGGACCGAAAAATTATGAAGCGTTGCCTTAGGCGATGCTCCTTTTTCTCTTGCAAAAGCAAAAGAGACAACGGAAACAGATAAACAGGCAGCAATGCCAACAAGCTTCTTCATGGAAAAATCCTCCTTTTTTTTATTTTTTTAAGAGAAAGGATTAAGGGAAAAATCTGCTCAAAACCCTTTGTATATTCTTATCGAAAGAAGATAAGACCACTCCTTGCTTTGAAAATCAACTAAAATTCCATAAAATTTAAAAAAATATATTTTTTCCAACACAAAGGGTTGCGGTTCCAGATTTTGATCAAGGACATTTCCTCGTTTACGGCATTTAAGCGTCAGTTGCTGCGCCATATCTGGCCAACCTGAGTTAGCTTAATGGCGCCGGAGCTCCCGGTATAATCTCGATTTCGGACGCCCTATCGCCTCTTGAGATGCGCCCGGATTTGACCCACGACACGCCTAAAATCCTTGGCTATGCTGAAAAAGGGGGCCATGAAAAGGTTATTGGAATGCTAAAAATCTTCAAGATCATCTTTGACAAATATGGAAATAGACGCAAAAAGTTTGCTCTCAGATTTAATCTAATCGTAGGAGTTTAAGGCCAAAGCAACATAAAGTTATTATAACCATGGGTCATTAAACAGTCTCTTGATATCACCTTGAAGCTTTCGCCGGATGGACTTTGCCTCTCGCCCCTTTGCGTTCAGTTGCGTTGAGGTCAGGCGAATAGGGTGGTTCAGCAAAGCAAGGTATGGCCTGCCTCGAAAAATCGCTGTTTCATGGCAGCTCCTTTATGAAACGCAGCATGGTCCATCACCTCTGAGCTATTTTGAGGCAATTTTGGAAGGAGGTCTTGTGCCACCCAGGCAGTGAAAGTGTCTGTGTTGATGTTAGCTTGAAAGAGGCTGACCGTCAGCAACACGCCGCTCAAAAGGGCGCCGATAACATTTTCGGCCCTTCGCTCCCCCTGTCCCCTGTGTCCTTCCCGCCTCGCTTTGTCATTCCCGCCACCCCCTCTGTGTCATCCATGTGCCTCTTTGTCATTCCCGCGGAAGCGGGAATCTAGACAATCCTATCACCTGGAACTTCTACTGAAGCGTCATGTTTGTGCGGTTTTCCTGGATCCCCGCCTGTGCGGGGATGACAATAAGAAAAGGTGCAGGGCTGACCATAGCATGAATCCACACAACCACAATCTTCCCTATTTGAGAAGGGTTTTCACAACATCTGTATCTTTAAAAAGGTGGTAGACGCTTTCAATTTGCTGATAATGTTCATGCCCTTTCCCTGCTATTAAAACAAGGTCTCCTGGGCCTGAAATTTGAATAGCCTGAACAATAGCCTCTCGACGGTCAGGAATTTCCTTGGCTTTCTGGCAATTTTCTAGAATTTCCTGCCGAATTTTAGCGGGGTTTTCATAGCGGGGGTTATCGTCCGTTACAATCACCCAGTCTGCAAGCGTTTCCGCAATGGATCCCATTTCTTGTCGCTTACCTTGATCCCGATCGCCCCCACAGCCAAATACCACCCCTAATTTTCGTTTGGTATGAGGTCGCAGCGCCTTCAGCACCGTTTGAAGCGCATCTGGCGTGTGGGCGTAATCTACGTAAATTGAGGCTCCTTTTGAGCTTGTTCCAGCGAGCTCTAAACGTCCAGGAATACCTCTCAGTCTTTCAAGCAGAGGGGCAACTTGCTCCCAAGCAACTCCGGATGCAACCACAATGCCCAAAGCTGCCAACGCATTTAGGGCTTGAAATTCCCCCAAGAGAGGCAAAAAGACCGAAAAAGGAGATCCCCAAAGGGAAAGTTTTAGATGCTGACCTTCAGGCGTAGGCGTCCGTTCTAATAAACGCAGGTGTTCCCCCTGATATCCATAGCTCCATATGTCAGAAGTTGTTTTGGAAACGAGAGATTCAAAGCGGTCCATATCGGCCCACAAAATGCTTTTTCCATCGGGCGCGACTAAATCCGTAAACAGACGTGCCTTGGCTTCAAAATAGGCATCCAGCGTGCCATGATAGTCCAAGTGGTCCCTTGAAAAATTTGTAAAGGCAGCAGCCTGAAATTGGAGGCCTTCCAAACGTTTTTGTTCCAGCCCATGGCTCGCGGCCTCAATGGCGAGATAGTCAACTTCTGCAGACTGCCGGATAGTTTGGAGGCAGGTGTGGAGGCTTAAAGGATCTAAGGTTGTTAGGGCCGGAAGCTCACCTAAAAGCTCTTTAGGGTTTTGGGAACAATGGGTCCAATCAACCCCTAACGTTCCCAAGCTTGCAGCCCGTTTGTCTAGCATGCCCCACAACTGTCTGGCAAACCCCACAACTGAGCTTTTCCCATTGGTTCCTGTAACAGCGGCAATAAAAGAAGGCCTTTCAGAATAAATCAGGGAAGCGAGTTTAGCTAAAGCAAACCGAACGTCAGGAACTGCGATAAAAGGGAGATGTGGATAGTGTACTGCCTCTTCCGAACAAGTCTCAAGATCTGATAAAACTCCAGTAGCCCCAAGGTGAACTGCACTCGAAATATAGCCTTTACCATGGGTTTGGGTGCCTGGGACTGCAACGAATAAAAAACCTGGCTTTGCCCGCCGTGAATCTTGTGTAATGCCTTGAAATGTATTACTCGAAAAGGGATAAAGATCCCCTAGCAGCTGGCAAGGCAAATTGGAAAGAATCCACCCAACAGATAGCGGCAAATGCGTCATGCACAATCCTCATTAACTCAATTTTCCTGATCCTAGAAAGATTTCTTTTAAAAAACAAGCTCTTAGGCATCCTTTTCTCAAAGACTTTCCCCTTGGGGCTTAAGATCCTTTCAAGTATGGTTGTAACGTATTTAGACTATGGACAAAAGAGGTCAACAGGTATGAAATGGCAAGCTGATGGTATTGTCTTGGAGGTTTTGTCCTATGGAGAAAACGCTTATCTCGTTGAAATTTTTACACAAACCCATGGAAAATATCGGGGGATTTGTCGAAAAAATAAAAAAAGCTCCACGATGCTTCAAGTTGGACGGTTTTTAAAAGCAAACTGGAGCGCAAGGCTTGAATCTCAGCTAGGAACCTGGTCCTTGGAAGATCATCTCCTTCAACCTATCCGCTTTGCCTATCTTCTTGAAAACCCCCTCGGGTTAGCTGCCTTACTGAGCATTTCAAGCCTTTGCAAAGACCTCATTCCTGAACGACAGTTGTATCCAAACCTGTATGAGGCGTTTCAAACCGTTCTTCAAACCCTCAATGCTCCACCAAAACAGCTGATCTATGTTTTCCTCAGATTTAAGCTCTTGCTCTTAAAAGAACTTGGGTATGGCCTTGACTTCAGCAAATGTGCAGTGACAGGCCAACAAGTTCACCTCACCCACCTTTCCCCCAATACGGGCAAGGGTGTTTGCGCTGATATAGCGAAGCTTTACCCAGGAAAATTGGTGGAACTTCCGCTTTGTCTGTATGATCCAAAGACAGGTTGGGAGGCCCTAGAACAGCCAGACATTAAAAAAAGTTTTGACTTACTATCTTTTTTTCTAAAAAAATGGTTAGTTAGTCAAAATTCGACGTCCTTGAAACGGTTAGAATACTACCAAAGGTGTGCTTTAGAGGCTTGCAAAGCATGGAGCTCTCATGTGGTGCGCATGCACCGGATCTAAAAATTACCCTTTAAAAACAAAGTATTATTTTTTTGCTTATCCGGAATGTATGTTTTTTGCACTTCCCCTTCAGCTATTGATCATATGGAGGCTGCTCTATGAAGGGACCCGGTTCACAATACCCCAATCTAAACCTTGGTGCTCAAAATTCAATGCTTTACCAAGGAAGGGGCAAAAAGATTTTTCGTCAAAATGCGATAACAGAAGAAATGGAGCTTCAAAAAGCGAAAACCATGTCTGTTCCCATTAAATTTCCAGGCATGGCTGATTTAACATCTCAACAGTTATTGGATCCCGTAGAAACGAGAGTAAAAATCCTTGAAGCGAAATCGCAAGAAGAATTGGATATGCTGGCAGCTAAAAAGAATGCTGTAAAAGATTTGCAGAAGCTGTTGATGGCTGTGAAATCTAGCAATGCAAAACTCAAAAGTGCCAATTCATTTGATAGCCAATGTATTTTTGCAAAGCGCGTTGTTAAGATCTCAGCTTCAGACGGAAGAGATGGCTATCTGGCTTGCCGCGTTTCAGAAAGGGCGCTCCCAAGGGAATTTGAAATGTCTATCAAACAACTAGCCAAGCGAGATCAACTTCAACCGATTGCTTCAGATGAAAGCCTCGAGGCAAACTCGGTTTCCCAACCTATGAATATTGCAGGAAGCGTTGTTTTACAAGGTCAGAGGATCAACATTACAACAACGATGTCTTTGCAAGGCATCCAGTATGAATTTGATCGCGCGGGGGCAGAAGGTAAATTTGTCGTATATCTGAATGTTATTCAGGCTCCTTCGAATGGAGCCCCAGGAAGCTATCGATTACAGATTCAGGGTAAGGATCTAGGTGTTCCCCTGGTTATTGAGGAGGATACTTTGATGCTAAGCCTAAACCTTAAGGCAAGCGGAAAAACAAAATCTGACCTTGAATCTATCTGCTACATTGATGGGATAGAAGTACGGCGTGCTTCTAATGAGATCTCAGATTTTGCACCTGGTATTACTTTTTTTCTACAACGCATCACGCCAAACGCCGAAACAGATCAAACTTTTTTGCTTGTTAGCATTGTTGCTCACAAAGAAGCAAACCAGGAAGCTGTCCGATTTTTCATGGAATCGCTTGTAAAATTTATTGACGCTTATAACCTTTATTGCGGAAGGGATAATGAGGGAAATCCTCTAACAGAAGAGGCGATGCTTGCCCAAGAAAATTTTACTTTTTTATTAAAATTACGTGATTTTTTAATTGGTCCGAGAGGTTTTTTCTCCTCCCCTGGAAAAACCAATTTAACGTTAGATCTTGCCGGAAAGATTCTTGACGAAGGAAAGCCTAATTTACATGGGCTAACGCTTTTTGGACTCAGTTTAGAGCGAAATGATTCAGACTCTATCTTGAAACCCGAATTTGATCCTGACCATTTTGAGAGCATTTTCCAAAACAACTTAAATGCCATTAAGAATTTTTTTGATTTCTCATTCCAAAGCGATAATCCAAATTTCGGGATGTATACTTTCCCAGATAAGGCGTCTTCAAGCCTTTATCATAAAAATATTTTTGTGCGGGCTTGGGTAGATGCAGCAACGAACCTCCCCAAAGTTGAATTTTCTCTCAGCATGGAACAGCCGAATTGGTTAGAAGGTGTTTTTACACGGGTGGGCGAATTGAAAGGTGCTCCGGGAAGCGTTTATAACGGCATCACGATTATTGCTGTAGATTTTCAAGGAACATTAGGGAATGACCCATCTGCTGCAACGGTTTTCTCTTTCTCCTTTTCAAAGGGACATGCAAGATCTTACGAGGAATCCATTGATATGTTAAATCGCGATATCTTGGAAACAAAATTAAAAGATTTAGGGATCAAAGAGGCTGAAGTCTTTAGAAAAGCCACGAAAGAACTTGAAAAATTGAAAAAAGAAAAAGAAAAAGTCCAACAACAGATTTCTAAACTCACCAAAGCCTCACAAAAAGCTGAGCAAATTGAAAAACAGCTTAAGACATTAAATAATAAAAAAGACGATTAAATACCATATGAGGGGGACTTTAATATGTCACATGATCCATATACTGACCGAAAGATAGATAGCACAGATCTTCTAGATCTTATTTCAGAATCTATGTTTAAAATGGCATTTTTGATGAGCCACATTACCAAAGCTCTGGAGAGAGAAAAATTTGAGGATGTTTGCTTCTTGAGCGAAAAGGGATGGGAGATGCTTGCAGCTTTAGAAGGCTTGTTGCACCAAAATGAAATTACTGAAGAGGGGTTTAAAGATTTTATCCAATTTTGCCAAACCATGAATGTTTGCTTGCAAAAAGTGAACACAGACACGGATTGCGTATTATCCCGACAAATGATTGATTCCTTCAAGGCGATTGGGGTTCAATTTCAAAAAAAACAACAAGAAATGGAACGCGCGGCGCAGCGGCAAAAATAGACCTTATCTACTCCTTTTTTTTAAGAAGTTCTGCCGCCTCGAGGGCGCCATACGTGAAGATGGCCGAAGCTCCAGCCCGTTTCAGACATAGAAGGCTCTCCATTAAAACGGAATCTCCATCTAACCATCCTTGAGACGCTGCCGCTTTCAGCATGGCGTATTCACCGCTTACGTGGTAGGCCAAAATGGGGAGGGGGAACGTTTGCTTTAAAAGGGAGATGACATCGAGGTAGGGAAGACCTGGTTTGACCATCAGCATATCTGCGCCTTCCTCCACATCAAGGGCAGCTTCTCGTAGGGCTTCTATTTGATTTGAAGGATCCATTTGATAAGTTTTTTTATCTGCCTGGCCAAGACATGCGGCAGACCCCAAGGCCTCGCGAAAAGGGCCATAAAAAGCTGAAGCATATTTCGCGGTATAGGAAAGCAGTAAGACATCTTGAAAACCTGCATTGTCTAGGCTGGCTCGTAAAGCTTTGATCCTGCCATCCATCATTTCCGACGGTGCAATTACATCGCTGCCTGCTTGGGCTTGGAGAACAGCCGCCTTTTGAAGGATTTCAAGGGTTTCGTCATTGAGGATTTTTCCATCTTGAATCAAGCCATCTTGGCCGTGGCTTGTGAAGGCATCTAGCGCCACATCTGTGATAACCCCAAGCTGGGGAAAGTGCTGTTTGATGTGCTGAATCGCTTGGATCAAAAGCCCTTCAGGGTTTAAAATTTCCTCCGCTAAAGGGGTTCGCTTTTCATGGGCAACAACGGGAAACAGAGCAACTGCTGGAATTCCAAGTTTAGCGGCGCGTTCGCACACAGGAAGCAGGGTTTCAAGGCTATAGCGGTTAACGCCTGGAAGGCTTTTAATCTGGTCAGACATGCTAGCTTCTCGAACGAAAAGCGGCAAAATCAGATCATGGTTGCTGAGGGTTGTTTCTGCAACTAAATCTCGAGTCCAGGCTTGGTTTCGATTGCGGCGCAAGCGTGTGTGGGGGAAGCCTGCAGCTTCTAAAAAATAATTTTTTATCATCTGATTTTTTTCTTTTACATGCGCCCCAAGCGAAGTATGCTATGTTAGGGTCTGTTTTGCAAGTCTTTAAAAAATATTAAAGGTTTTTTTAATTTTTTTGACTAGAATAGAACATAATGGTTAATTTATAGAGCGTTAAAAAAAGAGGGGGTTAATGAATGTTAAAAAAAATACTTCTTGGAATTTGCATAGGGGGAAGTTCTTCCCTATTTTCCGTTTATGCAGCAACAGCAGCAGAATGTTTAAAAGATTGTGTAAGAAATAAATCTATAGCAAGAGAAGATTTACAAAAATGCCAGGCTGGGTGCAAAGATGGGGCAGAAAGTATTTCTGTTTCCACGTCTGCCGCCAATGCGGATGTGACTGATCGCTCAAAGCGCCGTAAATCAAACCCAAATACGAACTGATGGGTTCCAACGCTTGTAGGTTTAAAAAATAGCTTGCTGCACCCTGAAAATCCCTTATAGATTAGCAAGGTAAAGCAAGCTATATGAGGTATCTCTGTGATCGCAAAGCAGCACCTATTCCACAAACCATTTCCTGAAAATTTTGAAGAAGCCCGCCAAGAAGCGGAGCAGCTTCAAAAAGAGATTCAGCAGCACCGCCTGGCTTATGAGCACAAAGATGCGCCAGAGATTAGCGATGCTGCTTATGATGCGCTATATCGACGTTTGGAGGCTTTAGAAGCGCACTTTCCAGAGCTTATTTCTGCCCAAAGCCCTACCCAGATTGTTGGCACGGCCCCCCAGGGGCGTTTTGCAAAAATTCGCCATCTTTCTCCACTTTACTCCCTCGACAATGCCATGAATGAGGAAGAAGTGCATAAATTTTTAGAAAAAATTTTGAGATTTCTGGGGCTTTCTGTTGAAACGTATGTCGAGTGGGTGGCAGAGCCTAAATTGGATGGTCTTTCAGTAGCTTTGCAGTATCGCCAAGGAACATTGTTCCAAGGGGCCACTCGGGGAGATGGCGAAGAGGGAGAAGACGTCACCTCAAACCTGCGGACTTTGAAGGATATCCCCCAACATTTGAGGGGAGACGATCTCCCTGAAATGTTGGAAGTGAGGGGAGAGGTTTACATCGCTCGGACAGATTTTTTGACCCTGAATGAACAGCGCGTGGCCGCAGGAGAGGTGCCTTTTGCTAACCCGCGGAATGCGGCGGCAGGTTCTTTGCGGCAACTGGATCCTGCTATCACAGCGTCTCGACCTCTTCGGTTTTTCGTCCATGGCTTTTCAGGTTTTTCTTTTCCTGTGGCAACCTATGCTCAAGCTTTAGCAAGGCTGCAGCAATGGGGGCTTCCCCTGAATCCCCTGACCCACACAGGACCCTTGGAAGAAGTGTTAGATTTTTACCGGATGTTGCAAAAGCAGCGTGCTGAATTAGACTATGATATTGACGGGGTTGTGTATAAGGTGAACCGGCTGGATTGGCAGGAGCGGCTTGGGTTTTCTTCCAGGGCGCCGCGCTATGCCGTGGCCCATAAATTTGACCCAGATTGTGGTCAAACCCTGCTGGAAGATATCCATATTCAGGTAGGGAGAACAGGAACCTTAACCCCTGTTGCGGTCCTTCGACCGATTACGGTGGGGGGCGTGGTTATCTCTCGGGCGAGCCTCCATAACGAGGATGAAATTCTCCGTAAAGATATCAGGGTAGGCGACACGGTGCGGGTTCAACGTGCGGGGGATGTGATTCCTCAAGTTTTGGGGCCTGTGCTGGAGGCTCGCCCTTCACATGCGCTCCCATTCGTTTTTCCAGACCATTGTCCTGTGTGTGGAAGCCAAGCAGTTCGCCAAACAGGAGAGGTTGCTCGCAAATGCACCGCTGGTTTCAGCTGTTCTGCCCAAGCCCAATGGCGCTTGCGGCATTTTGTATCCAGGGGAGGGTTTGATATCGAGGGGCTTGGGGAGCGACACCTAAACCTTTTTTATGAAGCAGGTTTGGTTCGAACCCCCGTAGACCTTTTTACCCTCGCCCATCGCAATGCAGAAAGTGATACCCCTCTGCAGACGTGGGAAGGCTGGGGGGAGCGTTCTGTGGCGAACCTTTTCCAAGCCATTGAAGCCCGGCGAACCATTTCCTTTGAGCGTTTTTTATACGCACTAGGGATCCCACAAATTGGGGAATCGACAGCTCGTTTGCTCAGCCAACATTATAAAACTATCGCAGGGTTTCAACAGGCTGTGGAAGAGGCTCAAGCCCCTCAGGATCTTTCATTCCAAGCCCTTTTATCTGTTGATGGTATCGGTGAAGGCATGGCCAATGACTTGATTGCATTTTTTCAAGATGCTTCTAACCAAGCCATCTTAGGTGCTTTACTGGAGGAGGTGAATGTTCTTCCAGCTGTTATTCACGCAGCTAAGCAAAGCTTTTTAACGGGTAAGTCTGTTGTTTTTACGGGAACGCTTCAACAGATGACCCGAGCAGAAGCCAAAACAAGGGTGGAAAGTTTGGGCGCAAAGGTGCGCTCTTCCATTTCTAAAGAAACAGATTACGTCATCCTGGGGGAAGGGGCTGCAGGAACCAAAGCCAAGGAAGCGCTCAAGCTTAATATCGCCGTTTTAGATGAGAGAAAGTTGATTGACGCTCTTCAGGGGCGTGGCTATGATGAGCGTGGGAGTTAGATAAAATAATACTTAAATTATAGATACATAACTTGAAAGGAAGAGAGAAATGTCCATCAGCATTACAGGAAGACATGTCGACACGGGGCCTGCTATCACCTCCTATGGAACAGAAGCTGTGGCGGCATTGTTGAAAAAATATGGCATGGAGGCTGTGAGCGGGGAAGTCACGTTCTCAAAGCCACTTCACGTATTTGAAGCTGAAGTTTCTCTCCATTTAAAGCGAGGGGTCTACTTGCGGGCCGGTGGCGAGGGAAACACGGCTTATCTTGCCATGGACCAAGCCTGCCATAAATTGGAAACAAAAATTCGGAAGCACAAAAAAATGCTGGATCACCATCATAAAATGCGGGACCAGCACATTGAAAAATTCTCAGCGCCAGACTATATTTTAGATAGCCAGCGTGAGCAAGAACCCTCTGATCACCCTCCTATCATCGCCGAATCCACCACAGATATTCCAACCCTGAGTGTAACCGAGGCGGTCATGCGTTTAGATTTGGGAGATCTGCACACGGTGATCTTTAAAAACCCAAAACACGGTGGGCTTAATGTTCTCTATCGTAGGAAAGACGGCAACATCGCGTGGGTTGACCCGGCGTTGATTGGTTGATTGTTCGAACTTGCGTCTTCAAAAAAAAATTAACGTGGGTAAAGAGGCACGAAATGCCGTAAGCCTCCCTACCCACATGAAACTTAGTTGTGTGAGGGAATCTCAAAGAGCTCCACAGCGATCCCTGGAAGGTTCTTTAAAGCATTTAAGGCTTTAAGGTTTGCTATGGAATTAATCTGATGATACCCTCTTGCGTCAATAAGTTCTCCGGCAGGCGGGTGATGGATATTCAATCTCTTTAGGTTAGGCATTCCTCCTTCTTTGAACTCTTTCGCAAGGGGACCCCAAACGTCGCTTTGGTAAATCCCTCCATCTCCAGATAAACTCACCGACAGAGTTTTTAGATTTTCAAGTTTTTTGAGAAATCCACTGATGTGGCTTACTCCTTTCTCCGTTATCAAGCGTACAGGAATAGAAGAAAGAGGATTTCCCTGCTGGCGGAATTCTTCTCTAAGCTCTAAGATGGGGCGACACTTTAGGTCTTCAAGTTTGCTCAAGTTGATGCCTAGCTCTAAAATCTTGGGAGCAACCGGGGCGAATGTTTCGTTCT
Organism: Alphaproteobacteria bacterium; assembly: GCA_051657245.1. Lineage (GTDB taxonomy): Bacteria > Pseudomonadota > Alphaproteobacteria > Holosporales > JBOFFI01 > JBOFFI01. Next base: position 14,806 of record JBOFKI010000033.1, read on the forward strand.
CAGCACCTTCCAGAAACGCCTGAAGCTGGCTTCGGCCTAGCGAAAGCTTTACAAAAGCAGGTTTTGTGAGCTCTCCCCAACTAAACGCTTCCCCTTCAGTGTACTGTCTTCTAAACACCAAGTTTGAAGCAATATCGTTGAATCGATGATTCGCTAATTTAACACTTTGGAGAGCTTCAAAACCTGCATGTTTTATGACCTTCTCCAACATCTCGTTCGGTAAATCCATAAGCCCTGGTTTCTGGCTATCTGGAACTTTTGGAAAAACACGCGTTGAACAAGAATCGTCATAAAAATTTATGGCGTGAAGCGGAGACAAAGTGGCAAGCAAAAAAGAGCAAGTAGCAATACGAAAAGAAAAATGACTAAGATACATCAAATTTTACCTCTAACTTATTAAAATTATTGAATAAATAAAGCGATTATTAATTTATATTTATTGTTAATTTATAATTAATAATAAATCATTTATCAAATTAAACGTAAATTTATTTGTTTTTTAATATTTTTTTCATTATGTCAAAAAAAATCAAGGACTACGCGTCACCACGTGGGATGCGCCCCAAAATCCCAAGAGGCACAGCACAATAGAGGGGCCTGTTGGGAGGTTAAAAACAAAGGAGCAAAAAAGTCCTAGGCAGGTGGAGAGGATGCCTACGGCGATGGCTCCCCCCACCATTTGTTCGGGAGTTTTGGCAAAATTTCGGGCGCTTAAAGGAGGGGCGATGAGAAAAGCGCTTAGCAAAAGGGCGCCTGTCAATTTGAGGCTTAGGGCCATAAAAAAGCCCATGAGAACAAACAAAAGCAGCTGGATTCTGCCAACGGGGATGCCTTCAATGGCGGCGAGGTCTTCGTGGGCGATCATGCTGAGGCACAGTGGCCATAGCTTCCAAAGGGTGATGCTTACCAAAAAGGTAGCTCCCAACATCCATAACAGATCAACCCCTTGAAGAATTAAAATATCCCCCACAAGGTAGGTGAGCAATTCAACGGAAGAAAGACCTGAAAAGCTCATTAAGAGGATGCTTAGGGCTAGCCCCCCCTGGGAGAGGAGAACCAAAAAACTGTCAGGAGGGACCTGTTTACATCGGTAGATAAACGCAAGGATGACGGAAAAAACCAAGGCCGTTCCCGCAAGGCTTAAGGAAAGCGAAAGCTGTGCCAGAAAATGGAGCGCTACGCCTAAAAGCAGAGCATGGGCTAGGGTATCACTGAAAAAAGCAACCCGCTTCCAAACCATCAGGCACCCCAGGGGGGCAGCCATAATTGCAAGAAGAATCCCCCCACCAAGGGGGAAAATCCATAAATCTTGGAATAGCTCAATCATGGAGGATATTTCCATTCTTTGCTGAGGGTAGGTGAGAGTGGTCATGATGATGGGCATAGAAACGATGTTTTGGCGTTATGGAAAAACCAGGAAACAGATGCAGATAGGCGGGGGCTTGCTGAACTGCTTCAGGAGAGCCCTCGCAACAAATGTGGCGGTTTAAACAGATGACGTGGTCGCTGGCTTCTAAAACCGTGTGCAGGTCATGGGAGACCAGCAAAATAGAACAGCCTTTTTCTTGCCGGATAGCAAGCAAAACCTCATAAAAATGCGCCTGCCCTTGAAGGTCAAGCCCTTGGGTGGGTTCATCCAGAATTAAAAGTTGGGGGCTTCGCATTAAAGCTTTGGCTAAAAGCACTTTTTGCAATTCCCCCCCTGAAAGGTTCAAAAGCGACTTAAAACACAAATAGTCCGCAGCAACTTTTTCCAGAGCTTCTAAAGAAGTGAAAAGGGCATTAGACGTAAGCTTAAGAAAGCGGTCAACCGTTAGGGGCAAAAAGGGGTTTAAGCTTATCTTTTGAGGCATATAACCAATGCGAAGGTCGGGCGGATGGTGGATGGAGCCCGCTGAAGGCTTTAACAAACCCAGTAGGATCTTTAGAAGGGTTGTTTTTCCAGCGCCATTGGGGCCAAGCAACGTGGTGAGGCTTTTCTCCTGAAGGGCAAAAGAGACATTTTCAAGAATAAACTCTTCGCCACTTGCGTAAGAAATGTTTTTCAAAACGATAGGCACGGGCCTACTACCCTTTATTTTAAATAGACCTCTTCCGAAACTTGCCTTTTATGGGTTGATGGGTGCGTCACTCCGGTGCTAAGATCCCTAAAAGTGGTTTTGATAAAAAGTCTAAAATGAAAACTCATAATTTTGAGATCTTACCAAATCTTTTCATGAAAGCTAATCTTTTTTTAATAGGTTAACAGAGCATCTGTCTATCACCTTGAATTTAGCCTCAGCCGCGCCACCTATATTCAGACAAAAAAAGATGTATTACCCCGTTCCTCCTTTGTCATTCCCGCAGAAGCGGGAATCCAGGCAACGCCATTATCATCTAGAACTCCTACTGAATCGTCATATTTGTGGGGTTTTCCTGGATCCCCGCCTGCGCGGGGATGACAGGAAAGGACGGGGATGACAAGAAGAAAAGGCTAAAAGTTTCTAGATGTGGCCTGAATCCATCCTAAAAAACAAAACATTTGACGGGTGGAAAATAATTTACTAAAGATATTATGAAAAAATTGATTAAATACAAATGGATAATGATAGCGCGGCTGGTTTAAATGGAGCGCAAGGGTTAAGCAACACCTAACGATGTGATCAGATTTAAA